>JBLNAO010000379.1:0-9702 GCA_050259395.1 Chloroflexota bacterium | reverse complement strand
GGATTCTGTGAAGGAGGAATTTATGCTTCCATTCACGAACGATTATACAGCAGCATCAACTGCCGGGTTGTTTGTCCCTGGTTCACTTATGAAGGCGGAGTTTGCCAATCATCCCCTTGCTTATGGAGTGCCTGCCGAGGCAAGCTTGTTTTATGAAGGTTCCAACCTTTTCAGCACACGTATGCCCGGTTTCGACATGGACCGGAGGGTGATAGGCAGGTTTGCAAAGACCGACATCCTTCTGAGCGGTTATGCGGAGAAGGAAGAAAAACTTTCTGAGAAGCCGGCGATGTTATGGATAAGAAAAGGGAAAGGACAGTTTGTCTTATTCTCATTCAATCCGTTATTCAGAGCGTCGGCTCATGGGACTTATAAGCTTGTTTTCAATGCGTTGCTGATGTCGCCGGAAGATGATTTGAAAGCTGCGGAATAAATTTTCTTAACCTTATCTTTAGGGAATAAGGACTTGGTGTCCTTCGTGATAACCTTTGTGTCCCTTAGTGGTAAACAAAATTCATTGAACCACAATGGATCTCTAAGTGCAGCACAAAGGAACAGGGTAAGAAGTCAAAAAAGCCCGGTGATTTGTCTGAAGTGCCCGCTAGTGACTAGAGTTTGGGGATTATCATTTCGATCAGCCATTGGTGACCAAAAGGATCCCTGATGTCTCCCTGGCGGTAACCATAATCATAATCCTGAGCAGGGTTAAGGAGTGTTGCACCTGCTTTGAGAGCTCTGTCAATTACCGAATCTACGTCATCAACGAAAAGGCCGATAAGAGCAGTGACACCTTTCGCTTGATTTGGTTCAAGCTGCCCCTTCATGGGCCTTTCCTCATGAAGATGAAATATTGTTCCTTCTATTGAAAGTTCGGCAACATGAATGGTACCATCATCATTTAGCCATTGATTGATCACAACAGCTCCGAAAGCATCAGGGTAAAAGGAGATATCAGTCACTCTACCGGGAATAAAGAGCTGAGGTGCAAAAAAGGGTTTGCTGTTCGGCTTTGTCATTGCTATCAGATTTCAGCTGTCTGATATTTAAAACTATTTAAGCAATGCTTTTGTTCGGAGTGAAAAATCCTTTCAGACTGCAGGTCTATCTCAGATCTTTTGCGCATCTGAATCCCACGGCGAAATCCACCCAACTGGCTGAAAGTCCATTCCTGTAATATGTCTGTAAGCACATTGCCCCTGAATGCCAGCTTCCTCCGCGAATAACCTTGAATCTGCCGTTTACAGGACCTTTTGGGTTTTGCACTGGAGATTTTGAATAATAATCCGCGCCATAATTGTCTGAAGTCCATTCCCAGACATTTCCTGACATATCATGAAGTCCGAAAGCATTAGGTTTGAAGCTGCCAACTTTCAGGGAGGATCTATACTTTTTACCATAGTTTGCAATGGTAGAGTCAATCTGATCTCCCCATGGGAAATTCTTATTTTGCATTGTACCTCTCGAAGCATATTCCCATTCAGCTTCCGTAGGCAGCCTTTTTCCTGCCCATTTTGCATATTTTTCCGCATCGGAATAACTTACTCCGGTGACAGGATGATCGGGATAATCGAGACTGCATTTGAATAATGATGATCCCCAGAACTCTGGTAACGGGTTTTTGGTTTTTACACAGAATTCATAGTACTGCTTATTGGTTACCTCGTACCTGTCGAGATAAAATGAATCAATTGAGACATGGTGCTCAGGCTGCCAGTCTGTTGGATTGTTCGTATTCCGGCCCATTGTAAAAGTGCCGGAAGGTATCAGGACCATATCTGGTTCCTGTGCATAAAGGAACTGGCAGGAAACTAAAACCGTCAGGAAAATTGCTCTTTTCATATGTTTAATCTTTTGAAAGATTCATGATAAATTATTTCTCCACCTGCCGGGATATTTGCCCGATGGGACATACTCTGATGCACAAACCACAGATGCGTTCATTGACATTTAATTTTGCTTTCGCCAGCTCGGCGCATTTTTCCCTGCATTTGAAAGCATCAAAAAAAACATCCCTGTGTACAGAAACATTCCATTCTATGCCATTGGCAGCCCGGGCCGGACATTTTTCCACGCAAAGATTACAGGTCCCGCATTTGCTTTTTTCAACTGGTTTTCCACAGCAACCAGGATCTTCCTTCAGCAGGATCGAAACCAATCTTAACCTGGGCCCGAATCTTCTTGTAATAAGCAGATCTGTCTTACCTATCCATCCAAGACCTGCCCGGGTAGCTACCATTTTATGTGAAATGTCGTAAGTAAGATCTTTAAGATATTTCTCATGCTCTTTTGAACCTAATGAAATGGTTGGAATAACCGGTAATGACTGGATACCGTTATTTTCAAAATCCTTATAAACCTTAGAGGTTAATTCTGCAAGTTGCTTATTAATAGTATTATAGTGAACGAAATACTCCATGGTCGGTCCGTCGCTAAGTTCGCTGATAATCCTGTCATCGAGTTTTTTACCAATAGAAATTCCATACCTGAAGGAGGAATATTCATCCGGCAAAAATCCATTAAGGTCTGCAAAGCCATAGATGTAATCTTTTGCCGGCACAAGATGATTTTCAACGATACTCTTTATCATGCAGAAAATTGCTAAATGATGAAGTAAAAATAACAGTACTCTTTAAAAATCTGATTATTAAGTCCGGAAAGTTTGATCTAAGTAATGAAAAAAGTATAAAACTTATTTCGTCATTATTACAGACTTTTTCTTTTTGATGCTAAAAGCATTATTGATAAGGATTATTAGGGTGATATTTGCGGCGGAGGGTGCCGGGAGTGCCTGGAGTTGGTAGAGTATGAAAAGTCTGACTAATTTAGAGAATGAAAGAATGAATATTTATTATGGCAAAAACCAAATTGATATTTGTGGGTGGTTTTCTCGGCGCCGGGAAGACAAGTTTACTTTATGAAGTTTCCCGAAGACTGGTTTCAAAAGGCACAAACATGGCCCTGATCACGAACGACCAGGCACCTGATCTTGTAGATACATCATTGCTGGAACATGCAGGATTGGATGTTTCCGAAGTATCCGGCAGCTGTTTCTGCTGCGATTTCAAGGCTCTGAGAAGAGCTATCGACAAAGCAGGAGCAAACATGAAAAAGGATCTGATACTTGCTGAGCCTGTTGGAAGCTGCACCGACCTGAATGCCACTCTTATAAAGCCGATACAGAAGTTAATGAATGAGGATGTTTCAACCGGACCATTGACAGTCCTGGCGGATCCCGGGCGGGTGAAGCATATCCTGAACGGCGATGCTTCAGGGATCCATCCCAGCGCTGCATATATAATAAGGAAACAGCTTGAAGAGAGCGAGATAATTGCAATAACAAAATCCGACATTTACCCGCCGGAGGAAATTTTGTCTCTCTCCGGAATGCTAAAGTTGAAATATCCCGAGTGTAAAATAATGACAATAAGTTCAAAGTCAGGAGAGGGAATAGATGATTGGATCGCATACGTGTTGAATAATGAAAGTTCAGGGAATCATGTACTTGACCTTGATTATGACATGTATGCCGAGGGAGAAGCTGTCCTCGGGTGGTTGAATTGTTCAGTGTACCTGTCAGGTGAAGCGATAGACTGGGATGCCTTCACACATTCTTTCATGAATGATCTTGCCTCACGCTTCGATTCGATGAACCTGCATGTAGGACACGTAAAAATGATGCTGGAAAGAGGTGATCAATATATTTCGGCTAACCTCACTGGCAAAGCTGACACCCTCAACTTCCGCTGGTCAGCAGGTGTTAGCGATAATTCCGTGATGATTCTGAATGCCCGGGTTGAAATGTCACCTGGCGATCTTGAGAAGCTTGTATTTGAAATTTTGAATGCAAATGCCTCAGATAAAATTTCAGTCACAGTCAAAAGAATGAACAGCATTAGTCCGGGTTACCCAAAGCCTACGTACAGATTCGGAAGATAGCAGCTTGATCCATACTATGGTCGCATGATTGATTAATTGCCTGTATGTATCAGGCTTTTAATTATTTTTAACATATTTAAGTCGTTATGGAATAGTAATCGTCAGGAATATCATGCGCCTTTTCAAATTTAAGTAATAAGTTTAAGACAAATTTGTACTAAACCTAAATGACGCTATGAAGAATAAAATTACTGCATCTATCATTTGCCTCTTCATCTTTATTGGCACTTATGGCCAGGAACTGGCAAATTTCAGGAGAGCTCCGGTTATATCACCCGAGATAGGAGAGAAAACGATTACATTCAGGATCGCTGCTCCACAAGCAAAACTTGTAAGGCTTTATGGCTCCTGGATGCGAAGTTTTGATTCATCTGTGAACCTGAATAAAGATACAGCCGGCATCTGGTCTGTTTCTGTTGCTAAGCCTTCCCCCGAATTATACACATATAACTTCATTGTCGACGGGCTCACTGTCAATGATGCGAACAATGTCTTCCTTCAGAGGGATGGCACCAGGTACCTGTCGGTTCTGCTTGTTCCCGGCGATCTCACAGCCAATTACTTTGAGGCCGGGAAAAGAGGAAATTTGCGCAAGGTATGGTACAATTCACCGACAATCGGAACAACACGCAGGATGTATGTCTACACACCATTCGGTTATGAATCCGGCACAGAGAGTTATCCTGTACTTTACCTGCTTCATGGCGGAGGAGGGGATGAGGATGCCTGGGCTACCATGGGACGCGCCTGCCAGATCCTCGACAACCTGATCGAGAAGAAACTTGCAGTTCCGATGATCTGCGTAATGCCGAACGGCAACCCGACACAGGAAGCTGCCAGAACCACCCTGATTCCGGAAAAAACTCTTGACCGCAACACCCCTGGTTTCCAAAATCTATATGTCACCAGTATCGTTAAAGACATTATCCCCTATGTTGAGAAAAACTACAGGGTTATCGCAAAACCGGAGGCAAGGGCTGTCTCCGGACTTTCAATGGGCGGAGCCCACACACTCAGCGTGACAAATGAATTTCCAGGTGTCTTCGGGTACATCTGTCCCCTAAGCATGGGGATCCGTGATACCCAGACAGACATTGATGCAAAACTCCAGGGTGTGAAAAAAGCGGGATATAAACTTTACTGGGTAGGCTGCGGAACCGATGACTTTGTCTGGGAAATGGCGAAAAGCCTTGATGCCGCTCTTACACGAAATGGCCTGGAACACACATTTAATGTTACCGGAGGAGGCCATACCTGGTCTAACTGGAGAGTCTATCTCAACACTTTCGGACAATTGTTATTTAAATAACAACAGGCAGCTTTATTAATAATATCTAATCTGATCAATCGATGAAAAGAAAACTATTAGTCTCAATCATAAGCCTTCTCATTTTCACAGGCGCATTTTCACAGGAACTCGCAAATTTTGCAGGCCGTGAGCCACTTGTTTCTCCTGAAATCAAAGACAAGGAGATAATATTCAGGATTCCTGCCCCTTACGCTGCCACGGTTAAGTTGTCCGGTTCCTGGATGAGCAATAACTCTACAGTTGACATGACAAAAAACGAAAAGGGAATCTGGACAGCTTCAATACAGGCTCCCGCACCTGAACTTTACACGTACAGTTTTATTGTCGATGGCCTTTCAATCAACGATCCGACCAACGTATTCATGCAGAGAGACGGAACGAGGTACCTGAGCGTGCTTCTTATTCCCGGTGAGCTCACTGCAAATTACTTCGAGGCAACGCAACGGGGTAACCTTTCGCAGGTATGGTACGATTCTCCGACCATCGGGACTACCCGCCGCATGTTCGTTTACACACCATTTGGCTACGAGACAAGCACTGAAAAGTACCCGGTTCTTTACCTGCTTCATGGAGCCGGTGGCGATGAAGATGCATGGAGCACAATGGGGCGTACATGCCAGATAATGGATAACCTCATTCAGAAGAAGCTTGCAAAACCAATGCTGGTGGTTATGCCGAACGGCAATCCAGGCCAGCAGGCTGCCAGGACCTTGCTTCTCGCAGAAAAACAACTTGACAGAAGTGATCCCAAAACTGCCGATATCTATGTTCACAGCATTGTGAAAGATATTGTTCCATACATCGAGAAGAATTACAGGGTGATTGCCAAACCGGCCTCAAGGGCGCTGGCAGGGCTCTCAATGGGCGCAGGACATACGGTAAGATGCACCAACCTGTACCCCGGATTTTTCAGCTATATCTGCCCTCTAAGTAACGGGATACGTGTTCCTGATGATAAAGCCAAAGCAGATTATGATGCCCAGTTCAAAGCCCTTAAAAAAGCTGGTTACAAGCTTTATTTCCTGGCCTGCGGCGACAGCGACTTCCTCATCGAATCAGCAAAAACACTCGATGCCACTCTTACCCGCAACGGTTTGAAGCATACTTTCTTTGTGAATGGCGGTGGACATACCTGGTCAAACTGGAGGATATACCTGAATACATTTGCTCCCCAGTTATTTAAATAATTTATTTTATTCCCGGCCTCTTCAACTATTTTCAATTGCCGTCAACCTAAGCCACGGTATATTTTAGAAATAGGGTAGTTTGAGTTTCCCCTCCTTTTGAAGGAGGGGTGGCCAGGTGATAATTTTATTACGACCTAAAATATGATGCCTGGCCGGGGTGGTTGACTCAAAGTAAATCCCGGGATAAAAAGATCGGATACAAGAGCAACTGAGAATGCTGTGAAGAATACCACTAGAAAAGCAAAACTGCCAATGATGCGGCGAAATAAATGATATGCAATAGTTTCGTTTTAATAATTGAATTTTCTTTTTAATACTAAAATTTAAACATTAGGGGGCATCAGATTGTCAAAGCAATAGATAAACAATTTTAATACTATGCAGACAAAAATTTTCCTCGTTGCAGCAATTCTTATGCTTCCTTATGTGACATGCTGCTCTCAGAATAATTATACTGATTCTGGTTTACCACCGGTGGAAACCAAAGCGCCAAACAGTAATTACAAACCTGCATTCAGCGGGCAAACAAGGATTGCCGGGGCAAAAACGACAACACTTTACAAGGTTGAAAAAATAGCAGAGAAGCTGGGGCCTCCCTTTGCAATTGTTCCAATGCCCGATGGAAGATTAATGATAACCATAAAATCAGGTTTCATGGAAATTCATGATGCAAACGGTAAGCTGTACAAAAAAATTACCGGGTTACCTGATGTAGTTTATGATGGGCAGGGTGGTCTGCTCGATGTGGCCTTCGATCCAAATTTTGCCAGCAACAAAACGATGTACTGGAGCTACTCCGAAAAATACCAGCAGGGAACTTTAACAGCAGTTGCAAAAGGAAAGTTGAACGAAGCAACTGGTAAAGTGGAAAATGCATCAGTAATATTTCGTGCCACTCCTGCAACGAATGGTCGATTACAGTATGGATCGCGGATTGTGTTCGATAAGAATGGAAATCTCTTTGTAAGTATCGGCGAAAAATTTTCTCCGGAAACCAGGGTCCAGGCTCAACAATTAGATTCATATCTTGGAAAAATAATAAGAATAACAACAGACGGAAAACCGATTGGGGGAAATCCATTCCTCAACAGGGCCGGGGCCAAACCGGAAATATTTTCTTACGGGCATCGCAATCCTGACGGTTTGGAAATCAATCCTGCAACAGGTGAACTTTGGGAATCAGAATTTGGTCCACGCGGTGGAGATGAAATAAATTTAATACGTCCCGGCTTGAATTATGGCTGGCCGGTTATTACATACGGCATAGATTACAGCGGCGAAAAAATGGGTGAAGGCATTCAGCGCCAGGCAGGTATGGAACAACCTGTTTATTATTGGGACCCGTCCATATCGCCATGTGGTATTTGCTTTTATAATGGCAATGCCATACCGGAATGGAAGAATAATTTATTTATCGGTGCGCTTAGCGGGCAGCATCTCGACAGGCTTATAATCAAGGACAACAAAATAGTTGGTGAAGAAAGATTGCTTACCGATATTAACCAGCGCATCCGCGATGTGGCATATCTGAACAATATGCTTTATGCCATAACTGATAGCGGAGACATTTATAGAATAAGTAAGAAGTAAATTGAGAAATCGCTAAATCTCCTGTCATTAAGCAATATGAGCTCCTTCTAATTCAAGGAGCGGTATTCATTCGGGGTTTGCCCGGTTTCATTTTTGAACATCCTGCTGAAATGCTGCGGGTGTTTGAATCCGAGTTCATAGGCTATTTCGCTCAGCGTTTTGCTCCTGTCAAAAATTCTTTCCTTTGCAATAGCCATTATTTTTAACTGGATATTTTCCTGTGCAGATTTCCCGGTTTCTTTCTTTATCAGATCTCCGAAATAATTTGCTGATAAATGAAGCTGGTCCGCACAATACTTAACCGTTGGCAAACCTGCAGTATGCACCATTTCTGACTGAAAGTAATTGTCGAGCAGCCGCTCAAACCTGGCCAGGATATCCCTGTTAGCATCGCTGCGGGTGATAAACTGGCGATCGTAGAACCTCATGCAGTAATTCAGTAGCAGCTCGATATTATTTGCAATAAGTGTTTTACTGTGTTTATCAATTGATTGCCGAAGCTCATTGTTTATCTTGTTGAAACAGTCCATAATAGTTTGTCTCTCTTTCTCTGAAATATGCAATGCTTCATTGGCTTCATACGAGAAGAAAGTATACTTCTTAATATTATGTCCGAGAGTGGTGCCCCTTATCAAATCCGGGTGAAAAAGCAGTCCCCAGCCTTTCGGTAAAGGACCTCCGGGTTTATTACCTATGCCTACAACCTGGCCGGGCCCGATAAATACAAGTGTGCCTTCCTGGTAATCATAGGTTTTACATCCATATTTCAAATCACCGCAAACCGCTTCTTTAAGGAAGACACTGTAAAAACCGTAATTAGCCCTTGCCTGGGGAATGAGCTTCATTTTTGAAAAATCGACTACACTCACTAACGGATGAAGCGTTTCAATGCCTCTCAGTGTATTGAATTGAGATACGGTATCAAGCTTTAAAATCTCATCCATGATTCATAATTTTATTCAAAGGTAAATCATATTTATATAAAAGATATACAGGCAAATACAGAAACAGTAATCCGGGTACAAGAATCAGTAATCCGTATACAATGCAATGGATTATTAGTGCGACCTTTGTAAATAGCATTTTTAGAGGCTGTAGAAAAAGTCCTCAGTGTTCTTCGTGAGACCTTTTTGTCCTTAGTGGTTAAATCATAACTCACTGAATCACAAAGGATCACAAAGTACAGCATAAAGGAACACAAAGGAGGAAAGTCAAAATAATCGACTTTTTCTACAACCCACAGGGAAGGTTAAGATAGATTTCAATACTGTTATATGGAAAAAGTAAATTTAAATAACGGAATCGAAATGCCACTCCTCGGGTTTGGCGTATTCCAGGTTCCTGACCTGAAGGAGTGTGAGGGTGCCGTTCTGAATGCAATTGAAACGGGCTATCGTTTAATTGACACGGCAGCCTCTTACATGAACGAAAGTGCTGTCGGTAATGCAATCAGGAAAAGTGGTGTAGCCAGGAAAGATTTATTTGTAACCACAAAGCTATGGGTTCAGGATGCCGGATATGAAAAAACAAAAAAGGCTTTTGAGAAATCCATAAACAACCTTCAGACAGACTATCTCGATCTTTATCTTATACATCAGCCTTATGGCGATGTACATGGTTCATGGAGAGCAATGGAAGAACTATATAAAGCGGGAAAGGTCAGGGCTATTGGCGTCAGTA
>JBLNAO010000378.1:0-13228 GCA_050259395.1 Chloroflexota bacterium | reverse complement strand
TTTTTTGGTTTGGTTACGGGAGCCCGTCCATGGGGATGAATTCCATAATGCCCTCCTGCGAGTTCGAGAGCCTCCTGAAATTTTTCAATAGGAATATGGCTGTTCATCTCGATCACAGCCTCTGCTTTCTCAAGATCAACATCCACAGCAGTAACACCCCCGACTTTACTTAGAGCCTCCATTACATGTGCCCTGCAATTCTTGCAGCTCATTCCGGTAACTGAGTAGGTGTGTTTGTGTTTCATGCCTGGGTTTTAATAATTTGCAAAATTAGCAATAATCGTCCTCTTTCTCATGCGTTGGAACATGAAGCTGATGTAATTGTTCAATAAGCAAACGTGCAGGAAGATCCAAATGGGATGAATTTTACAAACCATTCTCGCAATTATGTAATAGATTTTGACTTTTCCTGTCTCATCTTTGTAAAGCAAAAAAAATGATGGAAAGAGTGGGTAAATATTTTATTATAACAGTATTCTTAGCAGCATTTCTGATTAACCCTGCAAACGCACAGGATAGACCTTCCGGTATGGGTATGACATCGCCGGGTATTGTCGCCAAGCCATCGTTTGAGACAATTGAAAGCGGGATGAATCTCAGGGTTTGGATCATGTCAGTTGTTAGCGATGCCACCAATCTGGATACTAATACAGTAAACAGGGAAAAAGCCGGGACAGATGAGGACAAACCTGTCACTCATCATGTAATGGTTGAGGTTAAAGACGCCGTTGAAGGGAAAGAGATCAAAGGTGCAAATGTCAAACTTGAGATACTTTCCCCCACCGGTAAAACTGATGATGTGGATCTTGAAACAATGGCTAACCAATATGGTGCAAATGTGCCATTGGACGAACAGGGAGAGTATAAGCTTAGTCTGAGTGTGGCCACCGAAGACGGAAGAACAGTAAAGGTGCCCTTCAGCTACAAAATAAGTAAGTGAAGAAAGTCAGTCAGGTATAAAAGGTTGGTTTAGGTTAGGTTTAGTGGTGAAAGAGTCCCGGCGGTCCCGCCGGGGCTTCTTTTTTATATCATTTCTGATTGCTGTGGCTCTGCTTCACAGAGTCAGGCAGCACCTCATTCATAGCTCCGGTCCGGTAACCTGTTGCATCAATGGAGGTATAAGTAAATCCGGATTTCTTGCAGATCCTGTCAAGCTCTGATCTCAGAGCCCAGGCTTTATCCATTTCAGCCGGGATGAATTCCAGCCTTGCAAGGTTTTCATGACTTCTTATCCTGAACTGTGTAAAACCAAGGTTTCTCAGCTCGAACTCAGCCGTGCCAAGCCTGTCAAGCTTAAGTTTTGTTATCTTTTCACCATAGGGGAACCTTGAAGCGAGACAGGCATAAGATTGCTTGCTGGCAGTGGGGAGTCCAAGCTTTTCCGAAAAGTACCTGATATCATTTTTAGTGAAACCTGCCTCTGCCAGCGGAGAAATCACACCCTTTTCTTTTTTTGCCTTCATGCCGGGGCGAAAATCCTTAGTATCATCGGCGTTGCTGCCGTCGAATACGACCTCATAGCCTTCCTTGCCGGCAATGTAAACGATCTTGCCGAAAAGCTCCGACTTGCAGTAATAGCACCGGTCGGGGGGATTGTCAGAATAACCGGGTATATCTAGTTCTTCCGACACAATGATCCTGTGCTGAACGCCTATAAGTGTTGCGAGGGATTTTGCATCTTCAAGCTCATAAAAAGGATAAGTGCTCGAGGTGGCTGTCACAAGGAGCAACCTGTCGCCGTACACTTCATATGCCACCTTTGCTAGAAATGTGCTGTCGACTCCTCCCGAGAAGGCAATTACAGCACTTTTATATTTATTCAGAAGTTCCCTGAGAGCTGTCAGCTTCGGTTCCATGATTAAATATTTTGAAAAATTGAAAATCTGAAAATGAAATTTTCACTTCAAAAGTATCTGAAATATTGTCAGGCAGATCAATAAGTTACTTATATCATTAATTTGAAATTATAAATTTGAAAATTTGAAGATGAAATTATCATTTAGTGCTTATCAGTTGAGATAATGAGGCTATACATCTGAATTCCAATATTATGCACCTTTTTGAGATAATTAATGACGCTCGCGCTCCTGCTTCCTGACCTGCAATAAAAAACAGCCTTGTTCCTGCCGGAGAAAAGCTCGAGTGAATTACTGACTTCATAATGAAGTACGGGAATTGTTCTGAATCCAATTTCACCATAATCCTCGGGATCACGAAGATCTATAACAGGAATCTCCGGATCACTTTTCAGCATCTGTTTCAGCATTTCCGCAGAAATTTCATTCACTTTCTCTTCAGGGGAAATCTCATCATCATAAATTCCCATCTCTTTTATTTCTGCAGAATTCCTCTCAAAAGATGCATTACTCATACTGTAATCGAGCATATCAACAGACATCAATCTTCCGGAAAGAACTTCACCTGCACCGGTAATAATTTTGACAACTTCATTGGCCTGGATTGTACCTATAAATCCTGCAACAGTTCCTATTATCCCCAATTCATTACAAGTTGGAATTTCAACACTGTGAGGCTGATCGGGATAAATGCATCTCAATGTCGGGCCTCCGTTATAATTAAGAACTATTACCTGGCCCGAAAATTTCAGTATTGCGCCGTAAACCCAGGGCTTATTCAGAATTGTGCATGCATCGTTTATTATATACCTGGTTCTGAAGTTATCAGTACAGTCGAGAATGACATCGTAGCTCTTCATTACTTTTAAGGCAATTGTTTCAACGAGCCTTATAAAATGAATTTTATATTCGATCTCGCTGTTAAGCTGTTTCAGCCTGTCTCGTGCTGCAAGGGGTTTTGGTTTATTTATATCCTTTATCGAATAGAGGACCTGGCGGTTCAGATTAGTCTCGTCCACCCAGTCGTTGTCAAGAATACCGATGAGCCCCACACCTGCTCCGGCAAGATATTGAAGCGCAGAGCATCCAAGAGCTCCGGCCCCAATCACAAGCACAGATGAGGCTTTTAATTTCTTCTGACCTTCAACTCCCAGTTCCTTTATCCTCATCTGGCTGCTGTAGCGTTTTAATTCTCCATCAGCCAAATCAACATTGCATCGCATAAACGTATTTTTCGAAATGAATAAATATATTAAAATGGTAACGGCTGAAATTCCTGATATATTTCATTTCAGCCGTTCCCTGGAAATGATATTATTTTTTCTTAACAAGATCCATTCCGCACCTCGGACATTTCCCGGGTTTTTCCGATTTTACATCCGGATGCATCGGACAGGTATAAACGAGTGCAGCTACCCTGGTGTCTTTTTTTGCCTGGTCCATCTTCCCTGACTTATTCTCCGCCTGCCCGCAGCAGGATGAACTGCCTTGCATCTCGGGACAACATGGTTCAGATGATTTCTTATTCATTTCAGATGATTTTTGAGTTTTCGCAGGTGACTGCTGATTTGATTTTGACTGATCCTGGGCATAGGTTGTAACTCCGCCAAGCATCAAAGTCAATAATACTGCTAAAATTTTTGATTTCATGTTTTAAAGAATTTAGTGGTTAATTAATATTTAAGTGTTTCCCTTGTTTCTCCGCAAGTCATCATTGATTCACCATAATAAGGATTCCTTATTTCATTCAATTCACTGAGCCAGAAAGCTCCTTTGCCATCCCTGGCCATGGGGCAGAACTGGTAGTAAGCTGTTTTGCCCATAAGTCCGAAAGTTTTTACTGCATTATAAACATGGTCGCTCAAATCAGCAAAAGCTGTACGCTGCGCATCTATGGCAGGAGAGGAAGCGATGGCATCGGCCAGTTTGCCGATTTTACTGCTTAAATCCATCCATTTGTTATGCGCCTCACCATTCAGCCTTTTCATATCAACACCCGACAAAGACTGCTTCAATTTAGCTGAAGCCTGTGCAGCTTTTGGATGGTCACTGTTTACAAGTGCATTTTTAAGGTCAAGGTAACTGTCAAAGATAACATTGAGCTTCATCGTAAAATCCATACTGACACTTATTTTACTTAACCCTGACTCTGTTCCTGCTTCTTTCTGATCCATTTCCGGCATTTCACCTGCCTGTTCCTGCATAGCTCCATGATCATGACCTGTGGATACCTTTCCGCCGGTTGGATTCATCATGCTCGGTTTGCCTTCAAGCTGGGCTGATGCGTCGACACTGAAAGTTCCATTGGTAACGATTTCTTCACCTTCATCGAGACCACTTACAACGACATAGCTGTCACCAAGAGCAGGGCCAATCTCAATTTCACGCATTTTGAACAGATTATCCGTGTTCCCCGTCTGTTTCACATAAACGATCGATCTTTTTCCTGTCCACAAAACAGCTGATGCAGGCACTGAGATCACATTATTATATCCCGGAAGACTGGCTGAAACTATGCCGGTAGCAAACATTTCAGGCTTCAGCTCTCCGTTCCTGTTATCGTACTCCACCCTCACCCTGGCCACCCTTGTTACAGGGTCAATTACAGGATCGATGAATGAGATAATTCCTTTATATTCCTTTCCCGGGAATGATTGAAGCGTAAATGTTACCGGTTTCCCTTTGGAGAGAAAAGTAAGATCACTTTCATAAGCATCAAAAAGGAGCCAGACTTTCGAAAGATCCGCCACTGTAAACAGTACTGTTCCCTGGCTTACATGGTCGCCGTCGTTTACCTGCCTTGAGGTAACAGTTCCTGAAGTATTTGAAAGTACCCGGAAGTTATTTATAACCTTACCTGATGATTCAATATTATTAATCTGATCATCAGAGAGTTTCCATTGTCTTAACCTCTCCTTCGAAGCTTCATACAATTCCGGCTGAATCTTTTTTGTTTCAGCAGTCAGTAATAATTCCTGCTGCGCGGTGACAAGGTCCGGTGAATAAATTTCCGCCAGAGTTTGCCCTGCCCTTACATTTTCACCGGTGAAATTCACATATAGTTTTTCGATTCTCCCGGCGATATGCGAGACCTGGCTCTGCAGCAATCTTTCATCCGCCTGTACCTTGCCATACAATCTCACTTCCCTGGTCCTGCTTCCCCTGGAAACAACAGTAGTCTGAACATTCGCGAGAGCCATGCCTTCATCGCTCAGATGGATCGCATCGGGATCGGCTGATACACCACCACTCTGTGAAAGTGGAATCAGGTCCATTCCGCAAATGGGGCACTTCCCCGGTTTGTCCATCCTGATATTGGGGTGCATTGAGCATGTCCAGATTGTAGCAGCATCTTCATGTTCGTCATGAATTGCAGAAACGTTTTCAGCATTGTTTCCGGAGGGAGTGTGAAAGAACAACCATCCAAGGAACAGTCCGGCTATCAGTATCAGACTGTATTTTATATACTTATTTGAAAAAAATCTGTTTCTTTTCATTTTATTGTTTATTAAATTTTATTCGGTAACCGGGGAAGCCATTAACCTTTTTATCCATGCAACAGCTGTATTCAGGTCGGCAACAGCCACCGTCCTGCTGAGTTCATAATCTAGCGCCTGCTGCCTTACTCTCAGTACGTCTGTAAGATCAGCTCCGGAAGCCGAGAAATTTCTCAGCACAAGTTCGAGCGTTTTTGATGCCAGCTGGTATTGCTCATTATAAAGGACAATCCTTCTGCCTGCATCCTGGTACAATTGAACTGCCTGGTAATATTCTGCCTGCAGATCATTTCCTGTTGAAGTATATTTTTCAGCCGAAGATCGGATCATCAGGTCGGCTTCGTTTTGCATTGACTTATACTTCTTTCTGTAGATTGGAAGGGTCATCTTCACCATTGGCATAACCATATCCTTCCCGTTCATGCCGGGTGATTCCGACATTTCGGTTTTGGCAATTACAGAATAATTCACTCCCAGTCCTATCATGGGGTACCCCATGCCTTTTACCATTTTTTTGCGTGATTCATAAGACTGCCTTTCATAATCGATCATTCCTAGCATTGGATTACCTGACCTGATTGAATCAGAGATTGCAGGCAATGACAACTCAAGAGAATCGGCTACGAGAGTGTTAGCTGAAAAGACCTGTGAAAGTGACGGGCGATTAAGAAGACTGTTAAACCTGGCAATGGCCGATCTCTCCTGATCCCTGAGAAATGCAATATTGTTCTCAAGATCCGATATTTCAATCTTTATCCTGTAAAGATCAGAAAGACTGGTACCGCTAACGGAGCCTCCCATAGAACCGTTGTTCTGCATGCTTGTTGAAGATTGCTGTGAAGTTGATGCTCCGGAACCTCCGCCACTCATTCCCGTCATGCCGGATGAGCCTCCGCCGGTTCCCGATGAGGAACCGGTTGCCGGCCTGGGCAGTTGCTGAACACTGCCTGAACTGCCTGAAGGAGCAGTTTTGTATCGTATTAATGCAAGATCCTCGATGGATTTTAGAATTCCAACGTTCTTCTCTGAGACTGAGATATTCTTTCTCAGCTTATACAGATCATACCATGTCCTCTGGACATCATAAAAAACCTGGAGCTTTGAATCCCTGAATTCCTCAAATTTCGCATTGGCCATGAGGCTCATCTCATCTTTGGCATTCCTGAGGACCCCGAACCATGGGAACATCTGCATCAGAGTAGCCTCGGACACCTGTCTTCCTTCAAGCAGTTCCATGGGTTTCAGGAATACTCCAAGGCTCAGCTCAGGATCCTGCAAAGCTCCTGCCTGCGGTATCTTTTGCAGTGCTGCCTGGTATTCGTAAAATTTCTGTCTTACCACCGGGCTGTTTTTAGCGGCAGTCTCGAGGTAATGAAGAAGAGAATCATTCTGAGAGGCAACCGGAAGGGTGTTAAGCATTGCAAATACGATAAAGAGAAGAACTTTCGCCTTACTCCATTCTCCTCTCCGTACCATTCCGTACAACTCCTTGGTGAATTTTATTAATTGCTTCATAACGCTTCCCTCCTTTCCTGTTTTTTTATCGCTCCTTCCCTCCAGATAGCCTGGAACAGGGGCACCACAAAAACTGTCATCACCTGTATAACCATTCCACCGAATGCCGGTATAGCCATCGGCACCATTATATCCGCTCCTTTCCCTGTTGATGAAAGCACAGGCAGAAGGGCTATTACCGCCACTGCAGTCGTCATCATGGCAGGACGAACTCTTTTTTTGCCTGCAGCCACAACAGCTTCCCTGACTTCATGAACAGATGCCGGATGCCTGTCCTCAAAAACCTGGTGGATGTAGGTACCCATTATCACACCGTCGTTTGTGGCGATACCGAAAAGAGCGATGAAACCAACCCAGACAGCCACACTCAGGTTAATAGTGTGCATCTGGAACATGTCGCGAAGGTTGGTTCCTGAAACAGAAAAATTCATAAACCAATCCTGTCCATAGAGCCACAGCATGATGAACCCTCCCGAAAAAGCAACAAACACCCCTGAGAAGTGAATAAAGGAAGCTGTAACAGTTTTGAACTGGAAATAGAGAAGGAGGAGAATTACAATCAGGCTAACGGGTATTACTATCGCCAGCCTCCGGGTTGCCCTGAGCTGATTCTCGTAATTGCCTGCAAACTTATAGGTTACTCCTGCAGGTAATGTAAGATCGCCTGAATCTATTTTGTCTCTCAGTATCTTGTCAGCCTGCATTACAACATCCACTTCTGCCACTTCAGGCGTTTTGTCGAAAATGACATAGCCCACAAGGAAAGTGTTTTCGCTTCGAATCATCTGGGCGCCTCTTGTGTACTGTATGTCAGCAACTTCATTCAGGGGGATCTGAGCCCCGTTCATCGCGGGTACTAGAATCCTTCCAAGGTCCTCGGGGTTGTCTCTCAGCTCCCTTGCGTACCTCACCCTGATCGGGAATCTCTCACGGCCTTCCACCGAGGTTGTCAATGCCATGCCTCCGATTGCAACCTGTATGATGTCCTGGACTTCGCTCACGGTCATTCCGTATCTTGCCATAGCTTCCCTGTTGAGATTGATTTCGAGGTAAGGAGCGCCGACAGCCCTGTCGTAGAAGACCGAGGAAGACTTTACCGAAGGAATCTCCTTCAAAGCTTTTTCGAACATCAATCCTGCCTCCTCGATTGATTCAAGGTCCGGACCATAAACCTTCAGTCCCATTGGAGCGCGCATCCCTGTTGAAAGCATTACAAGCCTTGTTTCAATCGGCTGAAGCCTGGGGGCCGATGTGAGGCCGGGAATATTTGTGACCTTTACTATTTCATTCCAGATATCCGTGGGATTTTTGATCTCTGGCCTCCACTGGCGGAAGTATTCGCCATTATGATCCGTAATAAGACTGTCTGCAGGTATAAGCCTGAATTTTTGATTAGCGGGATTATAAAGAGAGCTATCCTTAAGAACGTAATTACCTTTCCTGTCTACCCTGAACTGCATCCTGTGCCCATTTTCATCGAGAATGTACTCAGGTCTGTAGTTGATTGTATTTTCAAACATCTGGACAGGTGCGGGATCGAGAGCCGAATTGACGCGGCCCCATTTGCCTACAGCTATCTCAACTTCCGGAATAGCCGACAACCTCCTGTCGAGCGTTTCAATATATTCCAGGTTTTTCACAATACTTGAATGGGGCATGCTGGTGGGCATAAGAAGAAATGAACCTTCATTCAGCGAAGGCATGAATTCCCTTCCTGTTCCCGGGAACTTCCTTGTACCGGCCTGCCAGAATGATGTTTCCCTGAAAGATTTCCAGCCTATGCCTTCTGCAGTAACTGCTGCAAAGCCAAACACTCTTGCAAAGCCAAGCCAGATGAGGATTCCGAGGAATAATGTTACCGCAGGTATCGCCATGAACTTCCATTTGTTCGCCAGAGCCCACCTGAGTACCTGCTCATAATAGTGAACCATCGACATCAGTCCAAGCAGTATGACAGTCACTATGCCTGCAACAAAAATGAAGTTAGCAAACTCGCTCTTGTGTGCTCCGAGCGGCAGCCATTCTGCTGCAAGATACCATGTGGCAAACAAGACCGTGATAAAGATATTTATGTAATTGGGATATTCTTTTCTCCTGTCAGACCACCTGTAATCGAGAAGGTTGTTGATTCCGACAAGTGTAAGAGCCAGTGCGGGAAGTGAATTCCATAATATGGCAAAAACTGCTCCGGCTGCGATAAGGATACTGTTCCATATTATCTTAAATCTCTTTTTATCGAATGAAATATTGAAGAAGATATGAACCAGGGTGGGGAGCACAACGATGCCAAGGATAAATGCCGATATCAGCGCAAAGGTCTTGGTCCAGGCAAGCGGATGGAACAGTTTACCTTCCTGGGCCTGCATGGCAAATACAGGAAGGAAGCTCACTATAGTGGTAGCAATCGAGGTCACAACGGCCGCCCTGACCTCTGTTGTTGCCTGGTATATTACCTGCATCAGCTTTCGGCCTTTTATGCCCTTATTTTCAGGCATTTCAAGGTGCCTGAGAATATTCTCCACATCCACAATGCCTATGTCGACCATCACACCGATTGCGATCGCTATTCCGGAAAGTGCCACAATGTTGGCATCCACGCCGAAGAACCTCATCAGGATGAAGGTCATCAGAACACCAATGGGTAATAATCCTGCTACTATCAGTGATGCGCGAAGGTTAAGCACGAGTACAATTATGACGATAATGCTAATAAGTATTTCGTGCGACAGTGCAAATTCAAGTGTTCCGATAGTCTCACGGATAAGCCCTGTCCTGTCATAGAAAGGCACTATTGTTACCTTCGAGACAGTTCCGTCTGGAAGTGTCTTCTGAGGTAATCCTGCTTCAATTTCCTTTATCTTTTCCTTTACATTATTAATAACCTCAAGAGGATTCGAACCATAACGGGCGACGACAACAGCTCCGACAGCTTCCGACCCTGATTTGTCTAGTCCTCCCCTCCTTGGTGCAGGACCAAATCCTACCTTTGAAACATCCTTTACCCGGACGGGCACGTTGTTCCTCACAGCAACAACCGAGAGTTCAAGATCCTGGAGGTTTTTTATATATCCGAGGCCACGGATAATGTATTCGACATTATTCAGTTCGATCGTTTCAGCCCCGATGTCGAGATTGCTGTTCTGAACGGCTTTCATGACATCCATTACCGAAACATTGAATGCTTTCAGCGCATTGGGATCTATATCAACCTGGTATTCCTTTACAAAACCGCCAGCCGAGGCGACTTCGGAAACACCTTCTGCTGACGACAGGCTGTACCTGACATAAAAATCCTGGATCGTCTTTAATTCCTGGGGATCCCACCCACCGGCAGGTTTGCCGGTTTTAGTGTTTCTGCCTTCAAGGGTGTACCAGAAAATCTGGCCGAGGGCAGTTGCATCCGGACCAAGCGATGGTTGAACACCCTCTGGAAGCGTACCAGCCGGTAGTGAGTTGAGTTTCTCGAGTATTCTCGACCTGCTCCAGTAGAATTCGACTTTATCCTTGAAAATGATGTAAATAAATGACATTCCGAACATTGAAGTGCTGCGGATGGTCTGCACACCGGGGATACCCAGCAATGCTGTTGATAACGGGTAGGAGATCTGGTCCTGGATATCTTTCGGAGAACGTCCCATCCATTCGGTGGCTACAATCTGCTGGTTTTCGCCAATGTCGGGAATGGCGTCAACCGGCACCGGATTTCTTGGAAAGAACCCGGTGTTTATATTAAAAGGCATTGTCACAATCCCCAGTCCGACAAAGGCAATGAGGAAAATAAATGTGATCAGCCTGTTTTCGAGAAAGAATTTTACTAACCTGTTGAACATCTGTACTGAAATATATGAATTCGAAGAAATTATGGATATTCAGCTTTCTGTATTACCAATACTTAAACAACAATGGTGGAAAAACAGAAAGAACCGGACAAATAATTTTGCCGGTCAGAAGTAAAACAGGTTAATCAAATGCGGAAAATGCAGAGAACTTCGCTCTCAGACCTGAGCTGACCTGGTGATCCGGGCGGGAACACTTTAAATTCCTCGGGAGCGGGTATTAAGCTCATTTTTGGATTAATCACAATGGGAAGCCCGATATTATCATGAAGATGCTTCCCTGCATCCGAAATGTGAGGCGAATAGACGTAATTATCAATGAAAGTGTACGTTGTGATCTCGTTAACACACATGAGAGTAGAAAACTGTGCCTCTTTGCTTTTAGCATTTTCGCTATTCATTCCACAACTGGCATCCGCCCCTGTCAGAGAGAGCCTGGAAGCGATGAAAGTACCCTGGCAATAATGTGCAGAGTATCTTACCGTCATACCGGAGAGAAGTAAAACAAAAAGGAACAGTATGGTAAAAACCTTTTTCATTGATCCGCAAAAATAATAATAAAAACCAGCAAATGTATAAAGATGTTTAAAATCATTCCCGCGATGAATCCATCCCGGAATTCCTTTAAACAAAGTATGGGTAATAAGTGTTTTATAATACCACTAAATATCTGAACCAAATGAATTCTTTCAAGCTTTACCTGAAGGAGGTAAAATACTTATATTGGTATATTACAGCCTGCCTTACTGCAATTATAATCAGCTACTCGGTTTATGGTGTGTTTGATGCGGAAACAGTCGCACGTCTTGGCGATGAAGATCAGTTCTTCGAATGGCTGACTGCAATTTCTTTACTGATCGCATCAGTTTTATTCGGCATCCTTTTTTTCAAATCCCGAAACATTTTTTATATCCTTTTGGCGGTACTGTTTTTTTTCGGATTCGGTGAGGAAATCTCATGGGGTCAGAGGCTAATAGGTTTCACTACACCAGAAGCTTTGAATAAATACAATGTCCAGGGTGAATTCACCATCCACAATCTTGAGCCGCTCAACACACATAATATAGACAGCGGATCCAAATCAGGACTGGGCAGGTTGTTTGAAATTAATTTCCTGTTCAAGATCTTCACAGTTTTTGTTTTACTCCTCCTTCCGCTTGCAGCTTTCCACACGAAAGCAGGGTCCAGGATTACCAGGATGCTGAAGATTCCTGTCCCCCCGGCATCAATAGCAATCTTGTTTTCGGTCAACTGGATTGTATTTAAATTATTACTCACATATTTTGCACTGCCTGGGCAGAGATTCCAGTATTATGATACGGATACCGAAATTTTTGAATTTGTCTCGGCATTCATAATTCTTGTCATGGCTTCGTATTTCTTCTTAACGAAGAAAGAGATCGCCCCAGGTGAAGATGTGAAGGAATATTTGATTGATTCGGGAATTGTTGAAAAGCAAAATATAGAAGCTCTGTTTCCCGACCTGGCGGCAATTTTCATGTGGAAATACAGCCCTCTCAGATACCTAATAAAAATAAAGGATTTCCTCATATTAAGGCTGCCTTTCAACTAATACCCATCCGATCAAAAGTCTGGACAACATTCTTTCTGAATACATTGAATTTCAGGATGGTTGTTAATTGCGGGATTCATCTTGACAATGTCCTTCAGAGCAATGCTTTCAGGACCTGAGTATTTCTGCTCACCGGTATAAAATTCATGACAAGTAACCTTGTGACCTTTCACCGGAGGACAATTTTTCGGAAATCCTGAAAATTTTTTCATCCGGGAATAGTTCCTATTATAATTGATAAAGGAAAATTCATAGGTTTGATCCCAAAAATTGGGTTGATAGTTTTTAGCTAAAAACAAAAAATCACAATTAATAAAAAGGGGTTGTTGTTCCGATCTGCCAGACTGCCACATACAGGATGGATGAGATCAATGTACATAAAGGCTCCGATTTATTGAGGATCTTATTATGCCCTGGCTTGAATGAAACCTATGTACCTGATCTCTTCATGAAGAAATACTATTCTCTTGTCCGTGCTTTACATTTATACACAGGACTATTTATAAGCCCGCTGGTTGTAATATTCGCTGTAAGCGTTCTGGTTTTTAATCATCCCTGGATCTTCCTTAAAAACCGGGCTGACACATCCGAAAAACATACGTTAAAGCTAGATTCAATTCCCGTCAGAAGCACGGATATTCTGACTGCAAAAGCAATACTTTCAGAAATTAAAATCTCCGGGGAGGTTGATTACATCAATAAAACAGATTCCGGCATCTCTTTCCCGGTAAATACATCAAGGAAAACATATCGTATCAATGTTAATAAATCAACAGGTGAAGTCAATGTGAATACCTCATCAAAGAATATTTTCCAGGCAACAACCTGGCTGCACTCAATGCCGGGGCCGCATAATGCCGGCATCAGGGGAAATTCAGGTTTTATTAAGCTCTGGAGATATCTTATTGATGTTATCGTTTATTCTGTTTTATTCCTCACTGCCAGTGGAAT
>JBLNAO010000377.1:0-15153 GCA_050259395.1 Chloroflexota bacterium | reverse complement strand
CTGCAAACTTTCTCCACCTCCTCAACTGTCTTGGGAATGGGTTTCCCGAGAACCTTATGACCGGTTTCGGTGATCACCACATCATCTTCAATCCTTACGCCGCCAATCTCCATGTATGCTGCCAGCTTGTCGTAGTTGATGAATTCCCTGTGCCTGCCTTCAGATTTCCATTGATCTATCAGTTCCGGAATAAAATAGCATCCGGGTTCAATTGTGAATACATGGCCGGGTTTATATGGCAGTGCAAATCTAAGGAATGATGTTCCGAACTGCTCGCTGCGTTTAACCTCTTCGTTATATCCCACGAAGTTTTCACCGAGGGCTTCCATATCATGCACATCGAGACCAAGCATATGGCCAAGCCCGTGAGGCATAAAGAGCGCATGAGCTCCTGCTTCGACAGCCCGGTCGATATTGCCTTTCATCAGGCCGACTTCCATCAGCCCTAATGCAATTGTTCTGCATGCCATGAAATGTACATCGCGGTTTGAGACGCCGGGCCTGGTTGCATCAATTGCCTTAAGGTTGGCACGAAGGACTATCTCGTATATTTCTTTTTGCATTGGGCTGAACTTACCGCCGACCGGAGTGGTCCTTGTTATGTCGGATGCATAATGCAGCGCTGATTCAGCTCCTGCATCAGTTACCATCATCCTCCCTGTTTTCAGTATATTGCCATGAAAATGGTTATGCAGTGTCTGTCCGTTGATGCTGAGTATTATTGGGAATGAAGTGCCTCCGCCTTTAGCAAATGCTATGCCCTCGATGGTTCCGAATATTTCCTTTTCACTCATCCCCTGCCTGCACATCTTCATTGCTGTAACGTGCATATCATAAGCTGTCTCAACAGCTTTTTCGATCTCGGCAATTTCCATTTGATCCTTTATGGACCTCATCTCAATCACAGCCTTAATCAGTTCTGTTGAAGCCAGGGTTTTCATCTGGCAGGGGTTCTCCTTCAGAAATTTGCCAAGGGTCATTTTATTTTCGCCGCGGTACGGCGGGAGGAAATGTATCGTCCTCTTTTTTGAGATTGCATTGCCGATTTCCTGATCCAGGCTTGAGAGGGAACCCGTATCCATTATCCCGCATTTCGAAGCAAGTTCCTTAACTGTAGGTTGAGGACCCATCCAAACGATATCGTCCATGTCGAAGTCATTGCCATGGAGATAATCTTTGCCGGAATCGAAATCAATTACGCCTACAAATCCGGGAAGATCGATACCGAAAAAATACAGGAAATCGCTGTCCTGCCTGAAATGATAAGTATTTGCCGGATAGTTCATTGGTGCTTCGGCATTTCCGACGAACAGTGCAATACCGGATTTGATTTTTTTTCGGAGTGCATCTCTCCTGGCCTTATAGACTTCACTGCTGAACATGGGGTTGAATTTTAAGTAACAATCTATAAAGTTACAAAAAAGCTCTTCAAATCCCTATTTAAAAATTTACACAGAGATGCACAGAGTTACACAGAGATTTATAAAAGAAACTCTGTGATCCTCTGTGGTCCTCTGTGATCCTCTGTGTAAGTTCTTAATTTATTTTTTCACTACGCTCCACCCTCCTTTAAGTCCGAAGATAAACCAGGCAAGCGCCACGGTTCCAAGTGCGAAGATAGTGTCACCTATCACCCTCATCCAGCGAAGCGTATGTATTGCAGGCGTCTCCATGAATTCTGCGGAACGGGCATACCACAACCCCTCCTTCACGCTTGCCACGGTCTGGGAAAGCCCGATAGGCAGAACACTCAGCAGAACCATAGCGGCAAGTCCTATATTAATGCTCCAGAAAGCGAATTTCAATGGTCCTTCTTTCCAGTACGCATCCTTGTCCAGGTCGCGGAGAACAAACAGCATCAACCCTATGCCCAGCATGCCGTAAACACCGAATAAGGCTGTATGTCCGTGAACCGGTGTGGTGTTTAATCCCTGCATGTAATAAAGAGCTATGGGAGGATTGATCAGGAAGCCGAAGATCCCTGCACCTACGAGGTTCCAGAATGCAACCGAGATGAAGCAGTAGATCGGCCACCTGTATTTCCTTACCCATGAAGGATTCCTGCTGAGCTTCACATTTTCCCATGCTTCAAAGCCCATAAGCACCAAAGGCACAACCTCGAGGGCGCTGAAAGTAGCTCCAAGAGCCATTATTGAAGTAGGAGTTCCAGTGAAATAAAGATGATGGAATGTGCCGAGTATACCTCCCGAGAGAAAGATTATTGTTGAGAACAGCACAGCGGTAGTTGCAGTTTTAGGCTTCAGTATCTGCAATCTCACAAACAGGAATGCTATTACAACCGCCGAGAATACTTCAAAGAATCCTTCAACCCAGAGATGAACAACCCACCACCTCCAGTATTCCGCAATCGCAAGGTTTGTCTGCCTGCCCCACATCAATCCTGATCCATAGAATCCCGCTATTGCAATTGTCGATATAAGAAACAGGAGAAGAAGGTTCCTGCTTTCCGATTTCTTCACAAGCGCCGGCCAGATTGCCCTGCCCATCAGCAGAAGCCAGATTATAAGTCCTACCAGGAGGAATATTTGCCAGAACCTGCCGAGATCGACATATTCATAACCCTGGTGACCAAACCAGAAATTCTCAACAAGACCGAGCTTCTGCATTACTCCCATCCACTGCCCGAACATCGATCCAGCAACTATCAGCAGGAGTGCAAAGAAAAGGAAATTCACCCCGAGCTTCTGAAATTTCGGTTCATGTCCGGATATTGCAGGAGCGTAATACAATCCTGTTGCCAGCCATGAAGTTGCGATCCAGAAAATAGCGATCTGAACATGCCAGGTTCTTGTGACCGAGTAGGGTAGAAAATCAGCCAGAGGAATGCCGTAAAATGCCTGTCCTTCGACTCCATAATGCGCCGTTATCACTCCCATCAGGATCTGCACGAGCAACAATGCCGATACAACCCAGAAATATTTTACAATTGCCCTTTGCGAAGGTGTCTGCTGCTCCTTTAGCAAAGGATATATTTCAGGCACGTGGGTTTCGTTTGGCTCAGAACGCATCCTGGCGTAATACCAAACCATTATTCCAATGCCTGCCAGGAGTATTATCACGCTGAAGCCTGTCCAGAGGATAAGCGAGCCGGTCGGCCTGTTGGCGACAAGCTCTTCGGCAGGCCAGTTGTTTGTGTAGGTGATATCCTGTCCTGGACGCTGTGTTACGCATGCCCATGAAGTCCAGAAAAAGAATGCATTCAGCAGGGGAACTCTCTGCGGATCCTTAATTGAATTCTCAGGAATGCTGTATGCATCGCGAAGAGCTGCAAGTGATGGGTCATTTGTAAAAAGGCCCCCGTAATACCTGCTGTTTGATTCAATGGCTTCGGCCCTCAGCGGTGAAATTGTGAGGACTCCCGAGGCAGGATCATAACTGTTTGTTCTCAGCTCTTTTTGCAAGAGAACTTTCAAAGCTGCCTGCTTATCTGCACCCAGCTTATCAAATGGAGCACCCTCCTGCTGAACCGCCATCCTGTCGAGCATAAAGACTGCTTCCCTGTGAAGCCACTCCGCGCTCCAGTCAGGAGCCTGGTACGCACCATGCCCCCATACAGTGCCGATCTCCTGGCCACCAAGGGATTGCCACACATTCTGGCCGTCTTTTATCTGCTGGCCGGTAAAAAGAACAGTTCCGTCAGTTGTAACAACTTTGGATGGAACAGGAGGAGCTTCGCGGTAGATCTCCCTCCCGAAATAAAGCAGTACCGAAAAGGACAGGCCCATAACAAGGACAAACCCAATCCACAGATTTCTTGTTGTCATAGGTAAAAGAAGATTTGATTAAACAGAGAGTTATATACAAATATACATCATATTTCGTACAAAACCGCCAGATTGTCAATCTTATTGGCGTATTCCGATGCCGGCAATCCTGCGCTTTCGGCCTTCTGAAAATCTGCCAAGAGTTTTTCATGATCAGCCTGGGTCAACACACTGTTTGCCATTCGAAAGAGTATGTTGTTTTCTTTGTAGATGTGCGACCTGAGAAGCTCTGCATAACCTCTCATGTTCGAATAAACTTTCTCCAATGCGCTGGCATTCCCTTTCCTGTAAAGTGAAATATTGTCAGCCATCCCTTTTACGAAATTTCTTCCGGCTACATGTTCGTTCAGCATCACTGCGACCGGTCCCTGCGAACTTGAAAATCCGCGATCTGAAAGAAGAGGGAAAAATATATTCTCTTCCTTTGCATGGTGCAGGCCGTCTGCGAAATTCCTTATTATATCAACTATTGTTTCCAGATTTTCGACATCGGGTTCATTGTCATAAGGAACATGCTCCATTATCTCAGTGAGCCTGAGTATATGGACATGGTCGTTTTCGAGGTTCTCTGTGGCTGTTTTCATGATTAATTAATTTTTTCAAGTGTTTTCGGGAACAATATGTTATTTTCAAGATGAACGTGGGTGTGAAGGTCATCTTCAAAGTTTTCAAGCATTTCAAGCGTGATGCGGTAAGAGTTGCAGGCATCCTCCGGTAATTTGTAGCCATCGGTTATGACATTGATCCTGTCGATTGCTCCACCGGCAAATTCGTGTTCGCCAAGCAATGCCTTTATCTCCTCCCTGATGACTGATCTCGATCTCTCGGCGCCATTGCCGAAAACATCCTTTACGGCGGGGAATATTTTTTCTTCTTCTTTTTTCAGGTGTTGAAGCAGATCGGAGTTGACCTGCGCGAAAAGATCGGCAACTTCACGAAGCTCAGGATGATTTTCGCCATGCACCCTTGCAATTTTCTGCGTATAGAACACCAGCTCGGGAAGTGTCTTTTTGACATATGTATGATGCACGTTCACAATATAATCGCACAGGAAGCCGGGTTGCCATTCATTGAAATTGTGCACAACAGTTCCCTGCTTATCTTCCGGGTTTTCGAGTTTTTCAACAAGCGCTGAAAGCTCGATCCCTTTTTCTTCACATGCTTCTCCGAGGGTCATCTTGCCTCCGCAGCAAAAATCAATTCCTGCTTCCTTGAAAACCGTGGCTGCCCTGAAGTCAGCTGCTACTATTTCACCTATGGTTGTCGTTACAAGGTTCTCTTCTTTCATGACATTCTATTTAATTAATGATCCGGCAAAGATATAAAAATATTTATTAAAAGACAAAATGGTCTTTTTGTATTTTTGATAGTTTTTTTTATCTTTGCACCGTACCATTAGTAAATTTGAGATGTTTAACAAGGAGACCGAATATGCCATAAGGGGCTTGGTTTACGTCAGGCTGCAGAATATCAAGAAGCGCCGGCCCGGAACGGCAGAAATAGCAAAGGAGATAGATGCACCTCCGTTTTTTACAGCCAAGATCCTTCAGAGGCTTGTAAGGTCCGGCTATCTGAAATCCGCCAAGGGCAAAGGAGGCGGGTTTTATTTCGATGAAAATGAACCCGATCTATCCTTAAAAGATCTAATAAACGCCACAGAGGGAAGCGATCTGATATCCTCATGTGCTTTTGGCCTTAAGCAATGCGACGAAGCTAACCCCTGCCCGCTTCACGAGAAATATGCACCAATCCGTGAATCCATAAATAAACTTGTAAATGAGGAAACTGTAACAGGATTGGCTGAAAAAGTGTACAGGAAAGAATTCAATCTCAAACAAACTAAACTCCAGTGATGCCTGTTCCGATAACCCCAGGCAGGATAAAACTTCCTGCCATAGTCTTCACGCTTACATTCATCCTTCTTTCTTTCGTACAGGTGAAGGTTGAACGACCGATGCTTATGGCTGAAAGATTTTTTACAGGAAGCGGATGGATTGAAATATTCCTTATTGCCTGCTATGGAGCATTTGTGACTCTGAAGATGCAGGATCCGCAGAAAGTACCGCAATGGCGGAAAATTACATGGACTATTTTTTCAGTACTTTTCTTCTCGCAGCTCATCATAGGTCTGTCGGGTGTGGAAAAATTCCTCATGACAGGCAAGCTTCATCTCCCGATTCCGATGATGATACTCGGCGGTCCGGTTTACCGCGGTGAGCTTTCCGTAATGACAATCCTTTTCCTGAGCACAGTCGTACTGACCGGTCCTGCCTGGTGTAGCCAGTTCTGCTATTTCGGGGCATTCGACAACCTTGCTGCAAGAAGCGGAAGACCCACAAAAGGAATCATTAAGAATAAGGCGGCTATCAAATCGACAATTCTTATCCTTGTTATATTTATGGCCCTGCTCCTCAGGTGGCTGAAAGTGCCGGCCTTAGCAACAACGCTCATTGCAGTGGCATTCGGTCTTACAGGAATAGCCGTGATGATCATATTTTCAGCAAGGACGAACAAGATGGTCCACTGTGCGGTTTATTGCCCGATAGGAACAGTTGTCAACCTTACAAAGCACGTAAATCCGTTCAGAATGTATATCGACAAGAGCTGCACCCTGTGCATGAAATGCACTATGTACTGCAAGTACGATTCACTCGATATAACCGATGTTAAGAAAGGGAAACCCGCACCCGGTTGCACATTGTGCGGCGACTGCCTTGCCGGTTGCCATCACGATTCGATAAAGTATAAGTTCCTGGGGCTGAGCCCGGTAAAAGCAAGAAACCTGTACCTGATTCTTACAATCACCCTTCATGCATCATGCATTGCACTGGCAAGGATCTGAATATTTTTGACTAACTTTATTCTCCGTTTTGTTAAAGCTTTACAATTATTATGAGTGAATTGATCAACAACTCCGAAAAAAGACGAGAACTGCTGAAACATATGATCCTGCAGCTTCATAAGGGTGAAGCGCCCGAGATGGTAAAGTCGAGGCTTGCCGAACTACTGAGCTCAATCCCTTACGATGAGGTAGTGGAGGTCGAGCAGGAACTTATCGCCGATGGTTTGCCCATGGAAGAGGTTTTGAAATTCTGCGACATCCACCAGATGGTTCTCGAGGGTCATATCGACCAGGGAAAAAAGCAGGATCTTCCCGAAGGACATCCGGTCGACACTCTCAGGAAAGAGAACCGGGAACTTGAAAAGGTTATTGAAGAGCTTGGCTCACTGTTCACCCAGTTAAAAAATGACAAAAACATTAACATCCGGGAATGGATTATAAAAGTGCATACACAGCTCAACAGCCTTATGGATGTTGAAAAGCATTATTTAAAAAAGGAATATCTCGTTTTTCCATTCCTCGAGAAATATGAAGTGACCGGCCCACCGAAAGTAATGTGGGGAAAGCATGATGAGATAAGGGAACAGCTGAAGGCTTCTGTTGAAGCTGTAAGCGTGAAGGATGCGATGTCCGCTGAGGAAGCCGTATCAATAACCGATCTTCTGCTTATACCTGCCGTTAAGGCGGTGGACGATATGATAGCCAAGGAAGAGGAAATCCTTCTTCCGATGTGCCTTGAGAAGCTTACCGAAGAAGACTGGTATTCCGTTTACCAGCAGACAGGCGAATTCGGATACTGCCTCTACGACCCGAAAGCTGAATGGAGACCTGCCGGTGGAGTGCCCGGCGAGGTAATTTACAATAAGGGCAGCAATATCCACCTGACAACGGGAAGCTTCAGCCTGAACGAGCTTGAGGCATTGTTTAAAACGCTTCCGATTGACATCACTTTTGTCGACAAGGACGATAAGGTGAAGTTCTTCAGCCTTGGTCCGGAACGTATTTTCACCCGCAACAGGGCCATAATCGGCCGCGATGTAAGAATGTGCCATCCGCCCTCGAGCGTGCATGTGGTTGAAACCATTCTGAGCGATTTCAAGGAAGGGAAACATGACAGCGCCGCATTCTGGATCAATATGAAGGGACGATTCATTTACATTGAATATTTTGCAGTGAGAGGAAAAGATGGTGAATACCTCGGTACGATTGAATTCACACAGGATCTGACCGATCTCCGGAAACTGGATGGCGAGCAGAGGTTGCTTTCATATGGAACTTCTTCCCGCTAAGATTTTAAGACGCAAAGATTAGTAAGCACCCGTTGCGGTTTGACTTATTTAACCGAGTAAAAATCAAAATGTCTGAAAAGCTTATAATATCACCAAAAACAAAGATAGGCGAGCTGTTGGAAGTATATCCGCAGCTTGAGAATGTGCTTATTGAGATGTCGCCTGTATTTGAAAAGCTTAAGAATCCTGTGCTGCGAAGGACTGTGGCCAGGGTAGCCACAATTCAGCAGGTGTCTGTGGTGGGAGGCATACCGGTTGAAATAATTGTAAGCAGGCTTCGAAAAGAAGTCGGCCAGACCGGTGAAGAGGAACACGGAAGCAATTCCGGGGCTATTCCTTCAACAAAACCTCCGGTATGGTTTGACGAAAAGAAAATCGCTTTAAGATATGATGCCACTCCAGTAATAAATACCGGTGGAAGCCCGATGAGCGAGGTGCTTCAGAAATCAGGCTCACTAAAACCTGGTGAGATTTTCGAACTTAAGACCCCCTTTGTTCCCGCTCCAATACTCGACATGCTTACCGGGAAGAATTTTCTTATATGGACAATCCGTAAAGGAGACTCAGTATTTAATTATATAACCAAAAGCTAGTCTGCCCGTTTTTTGAGCTGTTCTCATTTCTGTTAACTCAGTGGTCCTCTGTGTTTTTCAGTGCTTATTTCTTATTTCTTCCTTTCCACCCGCTTCGGCGCCCCGGTTTTTAACCATTCAATGTGAAACAAAAATCTGCTTCCCATCGTATAATATTAAAGTTGCGCCCGGAAAATGGTTTTGTTCATTATTTTATTAACAATCAATATAATAATATTTGCGAATGCTTTGGTTATTAACAAAGTATTAATATATTCGCTTATGTTGTAAACAGATTATTAACAACGTTTTACGCCGACCCTATGCCCTACAGACGATTGCCTAACACCGACGCCGCAAGAATCAAAGCCATGAAGATTGCCCTTGAGAAAGGCAAAGAGCTGCCTCCACACAAGCTCGCATTCTCATCCAAAACAATTGTAAGGATGCAGAGATTCATGCCGCTTTTTGAAAACAACATCCAGCTTTACAGGCAGACGATGACTGCCCAGAACAAAAAAAGCAGGGATTATTATGAAATCATGAAGAAGGCACGCATGTACCTCACTCATTTCATAAGAGTGATGAACATGGCCATCTTCAGGGGAGAACTTCCCGCAGAGACAAGAGCCTTTTACGGACTCGCCACCGACGATTCAACAGTTCCGCCATTCAACACCGAGTCAGACCTGATGAGCTGGGGACGCAGGATAATCGAAGGGGAAGAGTTCAGGATCAGGAAGGGAGGAAGCCCGATAACAAACCCCACAATAGCGGTGGTCAAGGTGAGATTCGAAAAGTTCATCGAAGCCTGGACGTACCACAACACCCTGGCTAAAAGAACGATGGATTACATCGAGAAAAACAACACCTTACGCAAGGAAGCAGACGAGATCATCCTTAATCTCTGGAATGAGATCGAAGCCACCGGCAACACCCTTCCCGAAGAAGCAAGAATGGCCCAATGCGAAGATTACGGTGTCGTTTATTTCTATCGCAGGAATGAGCTTAACAAAGCTGACCAGGAAGTGGAGACACATATCTGAAAGTCATCATTTCTAAATTCAGGAACAGAGACAGGACTGAGATGTGTCTGCATCCGGTATAACCTCTGTGGGACTCTGTGTTTCTCTGTGAACCTCTGTGTCCTTATTCGTCGATTTCCATAACTTTGCCAAATGAAATTTGCCAGTATAGACCTGCCCGAAAAGCCATTGTTTCTTGCTCCCATGGAGGACATAACTGATCCTTCATTCAGGATGGTCTGCAAAAATCTCGGCGCAGACATGATGTACACCGAGTTCATCTCCTCGGACGGACTAATCCGCGATGGAGAAAAAAGTGTAAAAAAACTCGATATTTATGATTACGAAAGGCCTATAGGCATCCAGCTGTATGGCCATCTCATCGGAGCGATGGTGGAAGCGGCTAAGATAGCTGAAGAAGCACGTCCCGAAATCATCGATATAAATTTCGGCTGCCCTGTAAAGAAAATTGCAAACCGTGGTGCCGGCTCCGGCATGCTGAGGAACATCCCTTTACTGCTTGAAATGACTGAGTCCATAGTGAAAACAGTTAAACTGCCTGTTACAGTTAAAACCAGGCTCGGGTGGGACGATGAAACAAGGAACATTGTTGAGATTGCCGAAAAGCTTCAGGATGTTGGAATTCAGGGCCTTACAATTCATGGACGTACAAGGGCGCAGATGTACAAAGGGTCAGCCGACTGGACGCTTATCGGCGAGGTGAAGAATAATCCCCGGATGCACATACCCATTATTGGCAACGGTGATATTGACGGACCTGCCAGGGCAAAAGAAATGTTCGACCGGTATGGGTTAGACGGGATAATGATCGGCAGGGCGACCGTGGGCAGACCATGGATCTTCAGGGACATCCGTCATTATCTCGATACAGGTGAGATCCTCCCGGAACCGACTGTGAACGAAAAAGCTGATATTGCCCTTTATCATCTCGATCAGTCGCTGAAATTCAAGGATGGCAGGCATGCGATATTCGAAATGCGAAGGCATCTTTCAAATTACTTCAAAGGGTTGCCGCATTTCAGGGAGACAAGGCTGAAACTCCTCACGGCTCCTGAAGCGGATGACATCAGGGCAATCATCAGTGAAATAAAGGAAAAATGGGGCGATTTAAGGTCAGAAGATAAAACTTCGATATACAATACATAATTTCTGTTGATGCAAAGTAGGGTCTCAGACCCGACTCTCCTCCCTGGATTGTATTCTTTCAAACAAGCGGTCGAATCCCTTCCAACCGAAAATAATCTTCAACAGAATAATGAATACTACCCCAGAGATTACAAGTCCCGTGAATTCCGTCCAGGGATAGATCGTTTTCTGCTCGTAAAGCGCCGGCGTCTGAAGTGCAGATGATTCATGAGTCACCATGATGACCAGGAAGATGTTGTTAGCAGCATGTGCCCCGATAGACGCTTCAATACCGTCATCCATCACTGCGACAAGGCCAAAAATGAGACCGAAAGCAATGTATTGCGGCATCATCGTAAAAAACCCGAATTCCTTCACCTCGGGGTTGAATGCGTGCATGAGCCCGAAAAGCAATGATGTCATAATCAGCGGAAACCAACGGTACCTGATAAGAGATGCAAAACCCTGCATCAGGTAACCCCTGAAAACAACCTCCTCCAGCCCTGCCTGAAATGGGATCAGTGCAAGAGCAATCAGCGAGATGAACAACAGGGAAATTGTCGTATTGCTGAGAATAAAATTTGATGGTTCAACCTTCATGTAAGCAAACAGGTAGATTGCCGAAAGAACGATCCAGGCGATGAATGAAATAAAAAAGTGGTTCCACCTGAAGCTGCTGCTTCCTGTAAGCGTCACCCTGAAAGTCCTTTCGTGGAGAGGCTTTACCAACAGTGCGAAGGCGACCAGCGCGGCAACAAAGGGAAACAACATCATGAACAACCCGTAATAAGGGTCGACTCCGAGTGAGCTGAAATCTGAAGGATTCTTTGCAAGCTCCTGCGCTGCTTCGGGATTGCTTACAAGGGTTTTAAAGAAAGGAATAAGAAGAGGTATAGATCCGATGGTGTTCGAAGCTATAAGAATTGCAACAATCATCACCAGGTATCTCCACCATGCATTTTTGCTGTTCAGCGCTGCTTCGAGATGCTTCATTTCAAAAGTTTCAGAATTCGGAAGTGGCACGCCTGGGGTAATCTATTGAATAATGAAGCCCGACGCTCTCGTGCCTGTTCTTCGCCATTTTAATTATTATGTATCCTACATTTATCAGGTTCCGGAGCTCGCAGATTTTCTGGGAGATGAGTGATTTCTTGAAAAGTGCTTCTGTTTCTTCATAAAGGATGTCGAGCCGTACAAGAGCCCTCTCGAGCCTGATGTCGGACCTTACGATACCCACATAATTGCTCATAATGAGCTGCAGCTCCTTGAAGCTTTGTGTTATGAGCACCATTTCCTCAAGGTGGGTGGTTCCCTTGTAATCCCATAGCGGGATTCTTTCTTCGAAACCTAGTTCCTTGAGCCTCGGTCCGGCATGATGTGCCGCCCTGTGAGCATATACCGCCGCCTCGATCAATGAATTGGATGCGAGCCTGTTGGCTCCATGCAATCCTGTTGAAGAGACTTCACCGATGGCATACAGCCTGTCGATGCTGCTCTGCCCCTCCATGTCAACCTTTATGCCGCCGCAGCAATAATGAGCACACGGAACGACCGGTATCATGTCGCGGGTGATATCTATGCCTCTCTCGAGACAGTGTTCATGTACATTCGGGAAGTGGTCTTTCAGCTTTTCAGTATCGAGATGAGTGCAGTCGAGCCACACATGATCGTCGCCCCATATCTTCATCTCGTTGTCTATTGCCCGTACTACTATGTCTCTTGGTGCAAGTGATTCACGACTGTCGTAGCGTTTCATGAATTTCTCTCCTGCCATATTCTTCAGCACTGCGCCAAAACCTCTGAGCGCCTCTGTGATCAGGAACGAAGGCCTTCTTCCCGGGTCATAAAGTGATGTGGGGTGAAACTGGATGAACTCCATGTTCTCGATTGTCCCTTTGGCGCGGTAGACCATTGCAACGCCGTCTCCCGTAGCTATCTCCGGATTAGTTGTTGTCAGGTAAACATTGCCCATCCCGCCCGATGCCATAACCGTGACTCTCGCAAGGTATGTTATGACCTGCTGGCTTGTGAGATCGGCAATGTATGCGCCGAAACATCTTATATCGGGATAGCCTCTTTTTACAACGATGCCCAGATGGTGCTGGGTGAGTATTTCTATGGCAAAATGATGTTCAAGCAACTCAATGTTAGGATCGGCTTTCACGCGTTCGACAAGTGTTTTTTCGATGCTCTCACCAGTCTTGTCCTTATGATGAAGTATCCGGTATTCTGTGTGGCCGCCTTCGCGTGCGAGATCGAATGTGCCATCCTCTTTCTTGTCAAAGGAAACACCCAGTTCAATAAGATCCTTTATCCTGTCGGGGGCCTCATGGACAACCATCCTTACAACTTCCTCATCGCATATTCCGCCGCCCGCAACCAGCGTGTCCTTAATGTGCTTCTCAAAATTGTCGGGTTCGCTGAACACTGCTGCTATACCTCCCTGGGCATAGCGGGTGTTGGTTTCATCGATCCTGGCTTTTGTAACAATTGTAACATTCCCGTACCTGGCAGCCTTGAGTGCAAACATCAATCCTGCAATACCTGATCCGATTACCAGAAAATCAGTGTGCTTCTTCATTATTTCATCCTCCGGAACAAAAAGTCAAATATACGAATAATGTTGTTGCTGCAATTTCTATGCTCTGATCCCTGAGCCCATCAACCTTTCAAACCGGAGAGTTCACGAAAAATGATTAACTTTGCATTCCGTTAAACAAAATGAATATGGCCCAGGAAGATGTTTTCAAGAAGCTGGTTGCACACTGCAAGGAATATGGGTATGTTTTCCCTTCAAGCGAAATATATGATGGTTTAAGCGCCGTTTATGACTATGGTCAGTACGGCGTCGAACTGAAGAATAATATTAAAAAATACTGGTGGGACAGCATGGTTCTGCTGAATGACAATGTGGTTGGACTCGATTCCGCCATCTTCATGCATCCCACCATCTGGAAGGCCTCGGGACACGTGGATGCATTCAACGATCCGCTTATCGACAACAAGGATTCAAAGAAGAGGTACAGGGCCGATGTTCTCATTGAAGAACACATGGCAAAATTCGAGGATAAGATCGCCAAAGAGGTTGAAAAGGCAAGAGGACGCTTTGGCGATTCATTCGATGAAAAGAAATTCAGGGAAACCAACCAGAGGGTGCTCGACAACCAGGCAAAAATAGACGAGATACAGGCAAGATTTTCGAAAGCGCTTAATGACAACAATCTGCAGGAGCTTCGGCAGATCATTGTTGACAATGAGATCGTCTGCCCTATATCCGGAACAAGGAACTGGACTGAAGTAAGACAGTTCAACCTGATGTTCTCCACTGAAATGGGCTCCACCGCGGAAGGCGCAAACAAAATATTCCTGCGTCCGGAAACAGCCCAGGGAATTTTCGTAAACTTCCTGAATGTACAGAAGACGGGAAGGATGAAGCTACCTTTCGGGATAGCACAGATTGGCAAAGCCTTCAGGAACGAAATTGTGGCTCGGCAGTTCATCTTCAGGATGAGGGAGTTCGAGCAGATGGAGATGCAGTTCTTTGTCCAGCCCGGAACGGAGCTCAACTGGTTTGCAAAATGGAAGGAGAAGAGGATGAAGTGGCACCAGTCGCTGGGTTTCGGACCGGAAAAGTACAGGTTCCATGATCATACCAAGCTTGCGCATTATGCCAATGCGGCAACCGATATCGAATTCCATTTCCCGTTTGGCTTCAAGGAGGTCGAGGGAATCCATTCCCGCACCGATTTCGACCTTAGCCAGCACCAGAAATACAGCGGAAAAAAGATCCAGTATTTCGATCCGGAAAAAGGGGAGTCGTATGTGCCTTTCGTAATCGAGACATCGATCGGGGTTGACAGGATGTTCCTTCAGGTTGTTTCAGCTGCTTATGCCGAGGAAGAAATTAAAAAGGAAGACGGCAGCAGTGATTCGAGGGTTGTGCTCAGGCTTCCGGCAGTGCTTGCACCGGTGAAGCTTGCGGTAATGCCCCTGGTAAAGAAGGACGGGCTTCCTGAGATAGCTGAAAAGATCGTGGATGATCTGAAGTTCGATTTCAACTGCCAGTATGACGATAAGGATTCGATAGGAAGAAGATACCGCAGGCAGGATGCAATCGGCACTCCGTTTTGCATTACCATCGATCATCAGACGCTGGAGGACCAGACGGTGACTATCAGGTACCGCGATTCGATGCAGCAGGAGAGGGTTAAGGTAGCGCAGCTGCTCGACATCATCGACGAGAATGTGGCTATAAGAACATTACTCAAAAAGCTATAAAGAAACGTCACACAGAGTCACACAGAGAAGGCACAGAGTTGCACAGAGTTTAATCCTTGATACTCTATAAACCTCTGTGAACCTCTGTGCTACTTTGTGTAAGTTTTTTGTTATTCGCTCGATTAATGAACCGGAAAGTACTCATAATCACCTACTACTGGCCGCCAAGCGGAGGGGCCGGCGTGCAGCGGTGGGTAAAGTTTGCGAAGTACCTTC
>JBLNAO010000376.1:0-3644 GCA_050259395.1 Chloroflexota bacterium | reverse complement strand
CATTCCTCTTTTTTGAACCTGTTTTTCCTCCACTGAAGCTTGTCATTGCCGGTGCAGGCCATATCGGGAAAGCCCTGGCACACCTTGGTAAACTAATTGGTTTTGAGGTTACTGTTGTTGACGACAGGCCCGAATATGCCAACAGGGAGAATATACCTGATGCCGCTCACATTATATCTGATGATGTTGGGAAAGTAATGCGCGGACTACCAAAAGGACCTGATACCTATATTGTTATCGTTACCCGCGGGCATAAAGACGATGCCGAAGCCCTTAAGGCATGCATCGGTGCAGATAACGGTTATCTGGGGATGATAGGGAGCAAAAATAAGATTCAGGCTATACGCGAAGAGTTTATCGGCAAAGGTTGGTCCACAACTGAGCAATGGGCGGCCCTTCACTCGCCGATCGGCCTTGAAATTAATTCCAGGACCGTTGAAGAGATCGCAATAAGCATTGCAGCACAACTCATTTTTGTTAAGAATGGCAGGAAGCAAAAAATGAAAGGCTGCCCTGCATGAAGATGAGCAGTAACATTAATGGTGAAATCTTTGCAGTTGTGCTTGCCGCAGGAGAATCAAGAAGGATGGGAAAGCCCAAGATGTTGTTGCCTTTCAGGGGAATGACAATGATCGAGAAGGTTATCTCGGGCATCAGGTCGGCAGGGATTGAAAAAATCCTTGTAGTGATTGGCGCGGAAAAGGAAAAATTATCATTATTGTTACAAAAAAATTCCGTACATTTTTGCGAGAATATTAATTACCGTGAAGGCATGCTCTCATCAGTGATCTGCGCAGTAAGGAATCTGCCCCCTGAAACGGCAGCAATGCTGGTTTTTCCGGGTGATCAGCCTCTTATCAGGCCTTCGACCACCGGCATGGTCATTGAGAAATACAATTCCTCCAAAAACGGTATCATTATTCCTGTTTATCATGGACGCAGGGGACATCCGTTGCTGGTTGACAAAAAATACTTTAATGAAATAATGCTGCTCGATCCTTCGAAGGGTCTCAGGTCTCTTTCAGATTCACATCAAAATGATGTTTTTGAGCTTGAAACAGATGATCCTGGGATACTTAAGGATTTTGACACATACGATGATTATCTCAATGAAATAAACCAAACTTCGTAAACAATGGAACAAAAAATTACTTTTCAGTTGAACGGCAAAAAGACTGAAGCCACTCTTGATCCAAATCAAACCCTTCTCTGGGTTCTGCGTGATCATTTTGGGCTCACCGGGACTAAATTCGGTTGCGGAGCCGGGTTTTGCGGATCGTGCACGGTACTTATTGATAACGAGCCCGTACGTTCCTGCCAGCTGCCGGTAAGTGACGTGGAGGGTAAAAAGGTTGTCACTATCGAGGGATTGGCTGTAAATGGCAAGCTGCATCCTGTTCAGAAAGCCTTTGTTGAGCATGATGCTCTTCAATGTGGGTTCTGCACTCCCGGAATGGTTATGAATGCAACCGGTCTTCTTCTGAAGAACCCCAACCCGACTGAAGAACAGATAAAAAAAGGTATGGAAGACAATCTCTGCCGTTGCGGAGCACATGTGAGGATTGTTGAAGCCGTGAAAACCGCATCGAAAGAAATGAAAGGAGGCAAATCATGAAAAAAGATGATGTAACAAAAAAACTGACAGGCAACAGTTTGCCCAGGCGTGATTTCCTGAAAAAATTGGGTGGCGGTATCTTCCTTTTCTTTGTTCCATGGCCCAATCTTGATCTTGCCGAACTCCAGGCACAGCAGGCAAGAAGGGCTCTTCCAAAGGATTACAATGCTTTTCTTCAGATAAAAGAGGACGGAACAGTGAATTGTTACACAGGCAAGATTGAGATGGGTCAGGGTGTTATAACCTCACTGCCCCAGATGATGGCCGATGAGCTCAACATCCCTCTTGAAAAGATAAAAATCGTTATGGGGGACACTGATCTGTGTCCATGGGACGGGGGTACATGGGGATCACAGACAACCCAGACTTTTGGACCTGCAATGCGTGCTGCTGCAGCCGAAGCCAAAGGAGTCCTGGTTGGTATGGCATCACAGCAGCTTGGAGTCCCTGCGGAACAACTGGAAGTAAAAGACGGGGTTGTTTTCGACATAAAAAATCCCAAAAAATCGATTAGCTACAGCCAGCTTGCAAAAGGCCAGAGGCTTGAGAAGTTTCTTGATGTCAAACCATCGGTTGAATCATACGAAAAATTCACATTTGTCGGTAAATCATATAAGCACAGCGATGCTCTCCAGAAAGTCACCGGGAAAGCAATTTATGCCGGGGATATGAAGCTTCCCGGGATGGTTTACGCCAGGATTGTAAGGCCGCCTTCACATGGAGCTAAACTCACAACCGCGGACTGGTCAGCCGCCGAAAAAGTCGCCGGAACAACCGTGATTCATGAAGGTGACCTGATTGCAATTCTCAATGAGAACCGCGACAGGGCTGATGAGGCAGTTGTAAAAGTAAAGGCTGAGTATACTTTCAATGAGATGCCTGTAAACGACAGGACCATCCAGGAATTCTTCCAGAAAACCGAAACAAGCCAGACTGTGGCCAGGAGCAAGGGTGATCTTGTAACCGGAGCACAGGAGTCTGACAAGGTCTTCGAATCCGAGTTCAGGTTCCCGTACCTGGCACATGCACCCATTGAAACTCATACGGCACTGGCAGAATTCAAGGACGGAAAGATGACGGTCTGGGCTGCTACACAGACACCATTCCCGCTGCAGGATGCTGTAGCACGCGAGCTTTCATTGCCTCTTGAGCAGGTCAGGGTGATAACTCCATTTGTAGGAGGCGGATTTGGAGGGAAAAGCATGTACACCCAGGGCGTTGAAGCTGCCAGGCTTGCAAAACTCTCAGGCAAGCCGGTAATGGTTCACTGGACGCGCGACGAAGAGTTCTTCTATGATATTTTCCATGCAGCTTCAGCGATAAAAGTGAAGTCAGGGATCGATAAGGAAGGTAATATCAAGCTCTGGGATTATACAATCTATATGGCAGGGACAAGAGGTTCAGAAACCCTTTATGATGTTCCAAACGAAAGATGTGTAAATGTCGGCGCTGCACGGGGAGGACCCGCTGTACATCCGTTTGCAACCGGTCCCTGGAGAGGCCCCAATGCTCAGGACAATACATTTGCAAGGGAAGTTCAGATAGATATGATGGCGGCGGCTGCAGGAATGGACCCGGTGGAGTTCCGCCTGAAAAACCTGAAAGATGAGAAAATGATTGCCTGTATAAAAGCAGTATCGGATAAATTCGGATACAAACCGGCAAAAGGACCAAGCGGAAGAGGCATAGGGATGGCGATTGGCACTGATGCCGGCACCTGGGTAGCCCATATGGCTGAGGTAAAGGTGGATAAGAGTACCGGGAAGGTGCAGGTTGTAAGAATTGCGTGTGCTCAGGATATGGGATTGTGCGTAAATCCCCAGGGTGCAACAATCCAGATGGAAGGATGCCTTATGATGGGACTTGGATTCACATTCACAGAAGAAGTCTTCTTCGAGGGAGGCGATATCAAGACCCGCGGATTCGATTCTTATGACATTCCGAAGTTCTCGTGGCTGCCCAGGATTGATACAGTGATCCTCGACCGCAAAGACAAGGCTCCCAAAGGCGGCGGTGAACCTGCTATTGT
>JBLNAO010000375.1:0-3339 GCA_050259395.1 Chloroflexota bacterium | reverse complement strand
GTTCAACACTTGCTATGAGGTTAGTATCTTTCTTAATATCTGAGATGGCAATGCTCCTGCTGCTGATTTCGTCAACGTACTCCTTGCAAGCCCTGAAAATGGCCGATGCAAGATAATCCTGGCCCTGCTCCGAATTGAGGAACTTTTCTTCCGCAGCATTGGAAATAAAGCCTGTTTCGACAAGCACACTCGGCATGGCCGTATTGAAAAGAACCCAGAAACCTGCCTGCTTTACACCCCTGTCTTTCCGGTTTACTTTTTCGGTGAACTGGGTTTGGATCTTTGAGGCAAGAGTGGTACTCTGTTTCTGGTAACCGTTCTGCATCAGCGTGAAGAGGATGTTTGATTCCGGGGATTTAGGGTCATAACCCTGGTATTTGGCTGCTGAATAGTCGTCTTCGAGAAGCATGACTTCGTTCTCCTTCATAGCGACCGCAAGGTTCTCCTTGTCGTGGGTGAGCCCCATTATGAATGTTTCAGCGCCCATCACTGTCCTGGTATTGGTCTGATTGGTATGTATCGAGATGAATAGATCGGCTTTATTGTTATTGGCAATTACAGGCCTGTCCCTGAGATCGACAGTCTTGTCTTCTTTCCTGGTGTAAACAACCTTTACGTTCTTTATATTCTGCTCAATGTACGATCCTGTCTTCAGGGCAATGGCAAGATTAATATCCTTCTCCTTGCTGAAAGAGCCGATTGCACCAGGATCTTTTCCTCCGTGGCCCGGATCTATGACTATCACCCACTGATTTTCCTGGCTGAAACCGCTTAACGGCGCAAAGAATAAGGTTATCAGGATTAGCAGAATGTTTTTGATGCTATATATATTAATGGTATGAAGTTTGCCGTTTTTAAATACTGCAGTCATTCAGGTTAAGGTTTTTTAATTAGTTTTGCGCAGTTTCCTTTTTACGCACAAAAACTGTACAAAAATAAATAATTAAAGTTGTATTTTTTTAAACTAAAGCGGTTACTTCTGTTGTTCCTGGTCGCGGTACACACTTTTGTATCTTTTTCACAGGAAACCAAGGCAGTCAGAGACTCGTCTTTGTTCAAAAATGACAGCCTTTTAATTCTCTCAGACACATTATCGGTAACCCCCGATTCACTCAGGTTACAGAATGATTCACTTAACGTATTAAGACCAGGAAATACTCTCGAATCGCAGGTTGTCTATTCTGCAGAGGATTACATAAAGCGCGACATTATCAATAAGACTGTGATTCTTGTATCGAATGCTAAGGTAAACTATGGCAATATCGAGATAACTGCAGATTCCATTATGATTAACATGACAGCAAATACACTTTATGCTGTCGGAAGGAAGGATACAAGCAAGACAGTGAAAGGAAGCCCTGTCTTCAAGGAAGGAAGCCAGGAAATTGCATCGGATGACCTTTATTATAATTTCAAGACAAAAAGGGCAAGGGCCACGAACATTGAAACCAAACAATCGGAAGGATTGCTCCGCAGCGCCACCACCAAGTTGCTTGAAGACGGCACGTCAAATATTTCAAGAAGCACCTATTCAACCTGCGAAGCAGATCCCCCGCATTTCTACATAAACCTTCCAAAGGCAAGGATTTATCCCGGTGAGAAGCTTGTATCGGGTCCGGGTAACCTTGTACTCGAAGGCATACCATTGCCTCTGTTCCTTCCTTTTGCGTATTTTCCCATCAACACAAAGAAGCAGGCATCGGGAATCCTGATACCTCATTTCGGGCAGGAAACCCAGAGAGGATACAATCTTACCGACGGTGGCTACTATTTCGCAATCAATGATTATTTCGACCTGGCAGTGAGGGGAAGCGTTTATGCCAACGGAACATGGATGATGACAACCCAGACCAATTATCTGAAGCGATACAAGTATAGCGGGAATTTCTCGTTCAGCTATGCGAGCAACGTCAGCGGGCATCGCGGACTTGACGATTTTGCCAGAAACTCGAACTACAGGGTAGGATGGACATTCAACCAGGATGCAAAGGCATCTCCGGGTTCAAGGTTTGCGGCAAGCGTTAACATGAGCTCCAGCGGATTCGACAGGCAGAACAGTTATGTGGTTGCGGAACATGTGACAACTCAAAGACAGTCGAGCGTAAGCTATTCCAAAACCTGGGAAGGCACGCCTTTCAACTTTTCCGCCAGTATGAACCATACCCAGGATGTAAGGCAGAAAACTGTTAACCTTAACCTTCCCAAGGCAAACTTCAACATGAACAGGATATACCCGCTAAAACCGCGAAACAGCGGGGGTCAGACCAAATGGTGGCAGGAATTGCAGTTCTCTTATTCAGCGCAGCTTGATAACAGGATCGCAACCAGGGATTCTCTTCTGTTTACAAAAGAAGTATGGAAAAACATGAAGAATGGTTTTTCACACCAGGCTCCTCTGAGCCTCCAGATCAGACCATTCAAGAATTTCTCGATCTCACCTTCACTTACATATAATGGAGTTCTTTACACCCAGAAAATAGAGCAGTTCCGCGTTGTTAATCCGGAAACAGGTGTTGTGAATGTTGTAAAGGATACAATCAATGGACCTTCCTATGGTCATGCCATCAACCCGGCAATAAGCGCAAGCTTCAACCCGCAGCTTTTTGGTTTTTATTCGTTCAAAAACATAGAGAACAGGCGATTGCAGTCGGTAAGGCATGTGGTAAGGCCTTCCGTGAGCTTCAGCTATGTACCTTACCTGAGCGGGTTCAGCTCCAAGATGTACAGGCAGGTGCAGGTTAATCCCGAAGGATCGGTTGCACAATATCAGAAATATAATATCTATGAAGGTGGAATATTCGGTACGCCGGCACTTTCAGAAAGATCTGGCAACGTCTCTTTCAGCCTCTCGAATATTCTTGAAGCAAAGGTTTTTGAAAAGGATGATACTACAGGCAAGCCAAAGAAGGTGAAGATCATAGACAACTTCGGTTTAAGCACCTCGTATAACGTGTTTGCCGACTCTGTCAAATGGGCTCCGCTCACCATGGCTGCAAGAACCACACTTGCAAACAATATAAACATATCTGCAAGCAGCAGCTTTTCTTTTTATGGTACGAATAACCAGGGTACCCCTATAGGCATGTCAAACTGGGAACAGAACGGCAAGCTGATGAGACTTACAAATGTTGGCGCAAGCCTGGATGTCAGCGTTTCCGACCTGTTCAAGGGCAATAAGGAAAAAAATAAGACCGCTGCCACACCGAATGCCCTGACAGGCGGTGTTCAGAAGGGAAACCCAACCAATGCCAACGACCTTTCCCAGAGCACTGCCGGAGCCGGATTGACTGATGAATATGGCTATTCTAAATTTGATGTGCCCTGGACAATGAACCTCAG
>JBLNAO010000374.1:0-5694 GCA_050259395.1 Chloroflexota bacterium | reverse complement strand
AGACCACCAATCGGCTTCCAGGAATTCTTTCTTAAAAACATTGAACCAGGATTATCTGTTAGTAAATTTCACTTCGGATTATCAATGATTTTTCGCTTAATCCTTCAATAAAATAACCTTAGCAGAACCACTCTAAAAACGAAAATTCAGGGCAGAAAAAACGAGAATTTGGAGACATAAACTTACCGAGAAATGTTTATCTCCACATTAAGGCAATATTAATGAATCGTTAATTCTGGATTAAGTTTTTAACCCGGGTTAAACAACAACTAACAACCTGATAATTAATCAGAATGCAATTGGGAAATGTTTTTTGGAAGCTTACTTATAAAGAAGATATTTCACCCTGATTTTTTCAAAATCCTTCAGGCCTTTCTGCCACGTCTCCCTGATCTTCTCAGCATTCATTCCATTCTGAATCTGCTCCCTCAGTACAGGCCCTCCTGCAAGCACGTCGAAGTAAGATGTGAAAAATTCTTCCTTAACAGGATAATCATTATATGCAGCGATAATCCATTCAAGATTTATTTTAGGTGAAGGCACAATCCCGTTCTCCATTGCCTTGCTCAAATCTGTTCCGAAACACCTTTTCCCCAGAAAAGGCGGATTCGTTGCACCAGGAACACTCTCCGGTGTGAAGCTGAATCCCCTGTCAGGCATCTCCGGTGAGCCGAATACCTGGAAGGGTGTCGGAGTGCCTCTTCCCACGGAAAGATGCGTTCCTTCAAAAAAACAGGTCGACGGATAAAGGTATATTGAATTCTGATTGGGCAGGTTCGGCGAGGGTTTCACAGGAAGCTCATACATTGTTTTATGATTGTAATTCCTGCATTTAACAACTCTCAGATCACACTTCACTCCCCCTTTGAGCCAGCCTTCTCCATTCAGCATTTGTGCATACTCTCCAACCGTCATCCCATGTACCACAGGAATCGGATTCATGCCTACAAAAGAAGTGTAGGCTGTGTCGAGAATGTTACCGTCAACGTAAAAGCCATTGGGATTCGGCCTGTCAAGCACAATGCATGTCAGGTTGTTCTCTGCACAGGCTTCAAGCAGATATTGCAGAGTAGATATATAAGTGTAAAAACGTGTTCCAACATCCTGGATATCGAAGATGGCAACATCCACTCCTGCAAGATCCTCAGGGGTCGGTTTGTTGTGTTTTCCGTAAAGGCTGATTATGGAAATGCCTGTCCTGATATCCTTGCCACTATCTATTGTTGCACCTGCATCCGCGAGGTCCCTGAAGCCATGCTCGGGAGCAAAAATAACTTTGATATTCTCTCCTTTCCCCAGCAGCATGTCAACCAGGTGTTCACTGCCTGCCATGGAGGTCTGATTTGCCAGTACTGCAATTGATTTTCCTTTGATGAGACCTTTATATGCATCATATTGTGCAGCACCGGGAACAGGATCCTTTTCTGCGAATGATGAAAAAAGCAAACAAACGGCAATTATGGCCAGAGCGGCAAAGATGTACTTTTTCATGTTCAGTCTGTTAATACCGTAAATTTAATACATTAAGTCTAAAATGATAACAGAGCCGGGAATTTGAGTTAAATTTGCGGCTGAGCATTTATGAACCTGCCATATTTCATAGCGGAAAGGCTTATAAAGGGACGACATCACGAATCTTCCTTTTCAAGACCAATCAATGTCATTGCCGTTACAGGCATTGCAATGGGACTGGCAGTGATGATCCTTGCTGTTGCGGTGCTTACGGGGTTCAAAAAACAGATAAGGGAAAAAGTTGTGGGATTCGGCTCCCACATACAGATAGTGAACCTCGATTCAAACTATTCCTTTGAAACTGCCCCGGTAAGTGACACACATTCATTCGTTAAAAACATAAGGGAGATGCCCGGTGTGAAACATGTCCAGGTGTTTGCCACCAAGGCCGGCATTATTAAAACGAACGAGGAGATCCAGGGTGTCGTACTGAAGGGAATCGGCCCTGATTTTGACTGGAGCTACTTTGCCAGCAATATGGTCGAGGGATCAGTTTTTAACGTTACCGATACGGGAAGAACAAACAAGGTCGTGATATCAAAGGCAATTGCAGACATGCTGAAGCTTAAGGTCGGCGACACCTTTGCAATGATGTTCATTCAGGATCCGCCGAGGATGAGGCCTTTTACAATATCTGGAATCTACGAGACAAGCCTCGAGGAATTCGATAAGCTTTATGTTTTCTGCGACATTGCCCAGATCAGAAGGCTCAACGACTGGAGCGATGACCAGGTAAGCGGATTCGAAATATATATCGACGATTTTGACAAGCTCGACGCGATTTGGATGAATATCCAGCAGGAAATAGGATGGAGAATATCCGATGACGAAAGCAGCTTCAAGGCAGTGAGCATAAAGCAAAAATATCCCCAGATCTTCGATTGGCTTAATTTCCAGGATGTCAATGTGATAATCATAATACTTCTCATGCTTGTTGTGGCAGGGTTCAACATGATATCCGGACTGCTGATCCTTATCCTCGAAAAGACCAATATGATAGGAGTGCTTAAAGCGCTCGGCTCGGACGACTCTATGATCAGGAAAGTGTTCCTTTACCAGGCCGCATGGCTGATCGGCAAAGGCCTTTTCTGGGGGAACCTGGTAGGAATCGGTCTTGCATTGTTCCAGCAGAAAACAGGGATATTCACCCTCGATCCGGCCTCATATTATATCAAAACCATACCAATCAATCTTAGCCTTATCCATATTTTCCTGCTCAATGCAGGAACCATGACAGCTATCTTGATCATGCTGCTGGTTCCATCTCAGCTTATAAGCAGGATAACACCCGTCAAAGCAATCAGGTACGACTGACCGGCATGAATGAATTTGCAAATATCATTGCTGAAGCGATAAGGAAAGGTCTTCCCGGCACCCGTACTCAGTGGATGATGGCTTCCTCTGACCGCATGCTGAAGGGTTTTCCCATGGTTCCGGGACCTGACGCAAAGGTGGCCGGAGTGTTGATCCTTCTCTGGCCTGAAAACAGAAGAATCCATACAGTTTTCATGCAGCGTCCCGACTACCTGGGCTTCCATGGCGGGCAGATATCGTTTCCCGGAGGCAAACAGGAACATTCTGATGAAAACATTATAAGAACTGCTTTCCGGGAAGCTGAGGAGGAAACAGGCATCAGCACAGACAAGGTGGAGGTTGCAGGAATGCTTACACCTCTCTTCATCCCGGTAAGCAATATGATCGTTACTGCAGTTCTGGGATGCACCGTTGAAAAACCTTCATTCAGGCCTGATCCAAGAGAGGTTGATCATCTTATAATAGCTGACCTGAACAGGTTCCTCGATCCGGAAATGATCAATACCAGGCCAATGGAGCTTCGTGGTGAAACATACGATGTGAGGTACTTCGCATATGACGATTATGTAATCTGGGGCGCAACAGCAATGATGCTTAACGAATTGCTCGAAATCATCCGCCGTGACAATATTTCCCTCACTATATGAGGCAGGAGATTAATGGTTTTCCGGAATCATATTCCGGTAATGATTATACCTGTCGATAACCTGGGATACAAAATTTACAGATTCCACCCCTTTGAAATAACCATGAGTGACCACTGAATCGGTGTAATGTTCCTTTTCAGATTTCTTTAAGAGCCATACCTCAACATTTCCCTCCCACCTGGCGGGGTCCATCCCGTTTTTTTCAGCAAGCTTCATCGCATCGAGAACATGGCCTGGGCCGGCATTATATGATGCAAGAATGAATTTGATCCTCTCTTTTTCATCAGGGATCTTATTGTCGAAAATCGAATGGAGCCTGTCAAGATATTTCAATCCGGCAATTATATTGCTATCGGGGGAAGAGGTTATGTCAATGCCCATGTTTTCGGCAGTCTCAGGCATTATCTGCATCAGGCCATAAGCGCCTCTTCCGGACTGAACGGAAGGATTGAAACGTGATTCCTGGCAAATGATCGAGGCTATCAGCCGCCAGTCCCAGTCAGTACATGAACTGTATTTCCTTATCATCTCATCGTATCCCGAAATCCTGCCCGTATTTATCGCATAATAATTGCTCCTTATGATTATTCCCGAACGCGAATTCCTGAAGTACTTGGCATAAAGGAAGGCAAATTCACCTGTCTTCCTGTATTCTGTTATCCAGCTGTTAAGCACCATCAGAAGCGAATCTGAGCTGTGCCTCACTGCCCAGGCAATTTTCTGCCTGGGGCCTGCAGGTGTGTTGACGTCGATGCCGGGATAATATGTTGAATTTACCTGTGCAAGATTCTCATCGCAGACAGTGTAATCGATCACTCCCTCTGCAACATATTTCACAAGTTTCTCAGGCTCATATGGCACATCAAGGATACTGACAGTGTCCCCCAATGAGGATGCAACCGATATCAGGGACGAATAATCCGAATACCCTGTTTGCACGTAAATGGTATTCTTTCCAAGCCCCAGCTGATCGCGAATCTGATCACGATATTTCGGACCACGTTCAGGACTGGTGCCTTGTTTTCTCTTTACCAGTACCTTCCTGGTCTCATCAACAGGTTCACAGAACTTTATATCATTTATACCCTGAATTGCAGGCATTCCTGAAGCAATAATATCGGCCCTACCCGATTTTAGCATTTCAACAGCTTTCTCCTGGTTATTCTCGACAATAATCTCGAGGTCAACGCCAATATGCTCAGCAAACAGCTTAAGCATTTCGTAAGTGAATCCCATGGCTTCACCCTTGTAGATGAAATAATCTGTTGAATTAAAGTCAGTGAGGGCAATGAGCGATCCTCTCTTCTTAATCGAGTCGAGATCGAAGGAGGAATTATTGGCAAAGAACCGGGGGTACTTTATAAACAGCGAATAAGAAACAGCAACAACCGCCAGTACCGCAATAAATAACGAAACTCTTTTAATCAATAGTATCAGTTTTGTTGAACAATCTTTTGTTTAAACAAAATTTCGTACAAAGGTACAAAAAATTTTTTAATTGTAGAAAGTCCATGCAAAACCGTAACGCATCATCCTGATATTCATAGGGTAAGAGGGAACAAAGAAGTGTCCGGTCATCGTCTTGTTTGCGTTCACATGATCAAACATTATAAAGATCCTTGTTCTCTTAATTTTCAGGTTAACGAATGCGTTTACAAAAGGGTAATTTCCTGCTGTAAAATCCTCTTGCCTGTAGAATCTTCCCGTTGCAGGCATATAGGCGTATGGATGATACGCAGTGTGATAGGTTGCCTCGATTCCCAGCTGGGTATTCAACTCACCGCTTGTAGCCGGAAATTCGAAAAGGTGCTCTAAATACGCAGCTGTCCGTGTGGCAACCAATGGAAGGTCAAGAACAGTGGTGTTGCTGCTTTTCTGCACAATTACATCTGTTGCAATATGGAACTTCCAGAAGTGCAGATTCTTGCTTATTGTAAGGGCGGCCACGGAAAGTCCTGCATCATATTGCGAAGGCACTGCCGTAGTGTCGAAATCCGTGTAGTTATTAATTATGGCATAATTGAATTTCACGCTGGTATTTCTGCCGGGAAAAATAAAGGATGTTCCGGCATTAATCCTGAATTCCTTGCTGAGATTCTGTTTCCATACAAAATGATTGCTTCCCCAGTTCTGCAACCAGTAGGAAGGTTGCCTGTTGGAAATCTCCCCGGTGATGTTCCAGTCTGCATTCCCTTTTCTGAAGGCGAATGTTTTGGTTATT
>JBLNAO010000373.1:0-10708 GCA_050259395.1 Chloroflexota bacterium | reverse complement strand
ATCGAACCCCTGTTACCAGGATGAAAACCTGACGTCCTAACCACTAGACGAATGGACCATGTAAAGAACTCAAAATGCGGATGCAAAGAAAAGATGTTTTTTTTGATCTGCAAAATATTTTTGATGAAAAAATTCAAAGTGAATGAAGCTACCTGATAACACTGCTGATATCCTGTCCATCGAAATCACCGGAGCTCATGAACAGGTAAACAGCATTCGTTGCTCCGAGTTCATTGATTGCCCTGAATAATTCTTCTGAATCGCTGAAAACCCTGATGTTGCTTCCTCCGAATGCATTGCTTATCTCTTCCGGAGAAACCGGTTCAAGTTTTTTCAACGCCACTGCATGCGGGTTAAAATAAACAAATGCCGATGATGCATTCCTGAGGGTGCCTTCGTACAAGGGAAGGAAATCCCTGCTCAGGCTCGAATAGGTATGCAGCTCGAGGCATGCTATTACTTCCCGGTCAGGATACCTCGATCTTACTGCTTCAACAGTCGCTTTAACCTTTGAGGGTGAGTGAGCAAAATCGAGGTAAACGATCCCTTTGGGAGTTTCATCAATCTTCTGCAGGCGCTTTGATGTTCCTTCGAAACTCTGAATGGCATCATAGAACTGATCTTCAGTTATGCCGGCCGCATAGCATGCTTCCCTTGCCGCTGAAAGATTCTGCATGTTATGCTCTCCGAATATCTTCAATGGAACGACCCTGTTGTGGGTTGCCCCGAAAAAACCTTTCTTGTTCTGGAAGTATCCGTGGGTGCGGTATGGGATCTTCTTTACAATTGCAGATGATTCCTCAGAAATTTTCTTTACAATTTCATCACCTTCGTAATAGATCAGCGACCCTCCTTCTGATATTTTAGTTAAAAATATCCTGAACTGATCGACATAGTTCTCAAAGGTCGGGAAAACATTCTTATGATCCCAGGCAATGCCATTGAGAATTGCAATATCGGGCATGTAGAGGTGGAATTTGGGTCTTCTGTCGAGGGCAGAGGTCAGGTATTCATCGCCTTCGAATACAGCAACATCTGAATCTTCGGATAACCCCACCATCGTTTCGAAGCCGTCAATCTGTGAACCTACCATGTAATCGAATTTCTTTCCGGAAGTCCGGAAGACATGCATTATCATGGCTGTAGTTGTTGTTTTCCCGTGACTCCCTGCAACAACTATTCTTTTCTTGTTCTTTGTTTCTTCGTAAAGATATTCGGGGAATGACATGATCTTAAGACCCATTTCCCGTGCTTTTACAAGCTCCGGGTTGTCATCGCGTGCATGCATCCCGAGGATAATGGCATCGAGATCAGGTGTAATCCTGTCAGGATGCCATCCGTATTTTTGTGGGAGAAGCCCGTATTTTTCCAGCCTCGACCGTGAAGGCTCGAAGATCTCGTCGTCGGAACCTGTTACTGTGTACCCTTTTTTACCGAGGGCGATTGCCAGATTGTGCATCACGGCGCCCCCGATTGCAATAAAATGTACTCTCATTATAATATTAAACGTCGCAGATGAGGATGCATTTGCGCAGCGACTCCAGCTTGTCTTTGGCCGCAGGCACAAATTCCTGCCCAACATATCCCTTGTATCCTGTCTTTACGACTGCCTGCATGATTGCAGTATAATTCAGCTCCTGTGTTTCATCCAGCTCATGCCTTCCGGGCACACCGCCGGTATGAATATGACCGATGTAGGGGCTGTATTTGTTTATATTTTCGATGACATTGCCTTCCATTATCTGCATGTGGTAAATGTCATACAGCAGCTTGAATCTTTCAGATCAGACCATCTCACAAAGCGCTGATCCCCACGATGTCTTGTCGCACTGATAATCTTTGTGCCCATAGCTGTTCAGGAGTTCCATAATTATCGTAACTCCATGCTTTTCAGCAGTTGGCATCAGCTTTCTTAAACCTTTTGCACAATTGATGAGCCCCTCGTTGTCGTTCAGGCCTTCACGGTTACCTGAGAAACAGATGAGATTTGGTACCCCTGCTGCTGCGGCTTTCGGGATCATTGCCTCGAAGTCGGCGATCAGCTTTTCATGATTGGCTACACGGTTGAACCCCTTTGGAATCCCCCAGTCGGTGGCATATCCCACCGCACAGGCAAGCCCTTGTTTTTTTACTGTTGCCCAATCCTTCTCCTGGAGAAGCTCGATGGATTCAATGCCCATCTCCTTGCACGACCTGGCAAAATCTTCGAGGGGAATGTCCCCGTAGCACCACTGGCTTACAGAGTGATGAATATTTCCTTTCAGCTTTGCAGTTGAGGATGAGGCGGCTGCAAAAACATTATTAAACGGAGCTGCGGCAGCTACTGCGGCGGCACCGGCTACTTTTCCGATCATTTTTCTTCTGTTCATAGTGGTTTAACATGGTGAAAGTACTTTATAAAAGTACTAACAAACCTGCAACCCTCAATATTTTAACACGTCTTTTTGCAGATAACATTCAAACCTGGTTAGAATCGGATATTAGAACTGCACTGATTATATTTGTAATATGGATATCAAAGACCTCAAGCTTGCCCGTCTGCTGAAATTCCGGTCACCCAGGAGTTACAGGGGAGGTCATTATATCGAGCTGGTCAGAAGCGGTACGCAGTATTTTGACCTCTGTGAGAAGATTATCGATGAGGCTGAAAAATATATCCATTTTCAGACTTACATAATAGATGATGATGAAACAGGGAGAAGGATTGTCGATTCCCTGGTAAGGGCCGCAAAGAGAGGGGTGAGAGTTTATTTTCTTCTTGATGGCTACGGAGGAAGAAGCTTCTCAAAGAATCTTGTAAAGCAGGTGGAAGATGCCGGAATTCTGTTCAGGAAATTTTCGCCGGTCTTCATAACAAAAGGCTTTCATCTCAGCCTGAGGCTCCACCATAAGGTTCTCCTTGCCGATGGAATTGTAACGCTAATTGGCGGAATAAACATCGCCAACCGTTATAATAGTGCTTCCCAGGTAAAAGAATGGCTCGATTTTGGAATACTTGTCAAAGGGCCTGAGGTGGCTCACACACTTACAATTCTCAAGAAATTATGGAACAGGACGTTTATCTCGAAAAAGGAACGATCGTCGGAGACTGTTCACTTACCCGTTCATTACAGCGAGGATGTTCAGGTAAAGGTTCTGCAGAACAACTGGTACCGCAACAAAATAGAAATACTTAAGAGTTACCGGTCGGCAATCCGGAAGTCAAAGGACCATGTGATTATTTTTGCCAGTTATTTTCTTCCCGGCCGGCATGAACGAAAGATCCTCAAGGATGCGGGAAACAGGGGTGTGGATATTAAGATCGTTCTTTCGGCTGTTTCGGATACGTGGCTTTTCAACAGGGCAACCATTTTCCTGTATGATTTCATACTTAGGAGCAACATCAGGATCTATGAATACCTGCCTTCGGTGCTGCATGCCAAGGTTGCCACTGTCGACGGGGTCTGGAGCTCGATAGGCAGTTACAACCTTAACCACCTCAGTGATTATGGCAGCATCGAGACCAATGCAGACATTCTGGACGTTGCATTTTCAGAATATTTCGAACATATCCTGCTGGGTATAATAGAAAAAGACTGCCGTGAGATCACCTCCACTGAATATGCAAGGAGAAAGACCTGGTACTACCAGCTGCTCGGATGGACTTCTTACCAGGTTATCAGGTTTCTGATGAGGATGATGTTCCTTCTTACAACCAAGAAATCAAAGCCCCTGAACCTTTGAGTTCTAGAACTGATGAAAGCTCATTGACACGAAATTCAGAACAACGGGTAATGATGCTCTCCAGTAAGTCCAGGTGTGAGCGCCATCGCGGATCCTGAATTCATGAGGTATCTCTTTTTTCCTCATTGCAATGTGAACAAGGCTGTTCCCTTCAAACAGGAAATCATCATCTCCACAATCAATGAACCATCTCACACTCCTCTTCTGGCTGTCGGGCATGTTCTGGATCAGGCGCAAAACGCTGTATTTGTTAAAATATGCTTCACGGTCGGCCTGGCTGATATCCTTTGCTGACCATAACCTGTAGTTCGCCATTTCTTCCGGACTTGCGGGGCCGGTTGCAGCGCTGAGAGGACATGCGGATGAAAATAATTCCGGATGATGCAGTGCGTAGATGAAGGTACCCTCACCACCCATCGACAATCCCGCAATTGCACGGTATCTTTTATCGGACTTTATCCTGTAGGTCTTTTCAACATAAGGCATTAATTCCTGGAAGAAGAAATCCTCATACCTCCACTCACCTTTCGGATCGTTCACATAACCAGGCGTGCCTGTGTTTGCATCTGGCATCACAATGACCATTGCAGTTGCATTTCCACTCTTTATCGCTACATCAGCTATCGTAAGCACCTCGCCGAACTGCACCCAGCCGGTCTGGTCATCGCCAAAGCCATGAAGAAGGTAGAGCACAGGGTAGCTCCTCTGGGAAGTTTCATAATCAGCAGGAAGGTACACCGCATACTTCCTGTCCATCTTAAGGATCTTGCTCGGGCAAATGAGATTGTCATAAACCTTGCCTGTCTGGGCTGAAAGCATTGAAGTGACAGCAAGGATCAGGGTTATCGAAAGAAGTTTTTTCATGTTTTAAGGTTTTCACAAATATAATGTTTTTCCTCTGTGAACCTCTGCGGCCCTCTGTGTACCTCTGTGTAACCCAAAAAAGAACTTACACAGAGATCACGGAGAAGGCACAGAGTTGCACAGAGTATTTATCCATGTTGCCTCTTAATTGTTAATTTTGCAGTAATAAAAAGAATATGAAACTCCATCTCTTCAATATTGCAAACTTCAAAGTCGACGGCGGAGCGATGTTCGGTGTGGTTCCGAAAGCCCTCTGGTCGAGGAATTATCCTTCAGATGAGAATAACCTCATTGTTCTCACATTGCGGTCTCTTGTTGTTGAAACAGATGGCCATGTGATTCTTGTGGATACAGGCTGGGGTGACAAGCAGGATGAGAAATTTTTCCGTCACGTTCATCAGTATGGGGGCGAGGGTCTCATTGGAGGCCTTGCAATGAGGGGTTATAAGCCTGAGGATATAACAGACGTGTTTTTAACGCATCTCCATGCGGACCATTGCGGGGGAGGAGTGTTCAGGAATGATGATGGGAATTATGAACTGACATTTCCAAACGCAATCTATCATGTAAGCAGGTCACAATGGAACTGGGCCGTTAAGAACAACCTGAGAGAAGCAGACTCTTTCCTGGAGGAAAACATCCTTCCAATCATGCAGAGCGGTCATTTAAGCCTGGTCGATGAGGAAGATGAGCTATTCCCTCATTTTTCCATTATGATCTGCTATGGGCATACACCTGGATTGATGATTCCAATAATTAATTATAATGGCAGGACTCTCGTTTACACCGGTGATCTTATTCCTACGGTTTCCCATATTCCCCTTATATGGAACATGAGTTACGATATAGAATCGCTTAAAACCATTGAAGAAAAGGAAAAACTTCTGGAAGCAGCATTGAAGAATAATTACACTCTTGTTTTCCAGCATGATCAGAATGTAGAATGCTGTAATCTTGTTATGACAGTGAAGGGAATAAGAGCTAAAGACAGGTTTGATCTTTCTGAAATTCCTATACATTAGCCGCCACTTGCCTGGTGCCTGATGCCGGCCTTACAGATCGAGACTGTTGTAATACTCTGCCAGTTTCTGAAGATCCTCAACTTTATTCATATTTATTCTGTTCTGCTTGATGAAAATCCCGACCTGAGATTCTTTATCAGCCAGAACTGCCAGTGCATCACTCTTGTTACTAATTCTCACAGCATCATTCTCACCTATCTTGAAATAGTAAAAATCTTTAAGAAAAATAAACTCTGCAGGTTTGGCATCCTGGTATAACTTCGGTTTTTCGGGATCCTGTAAGCGGATCTCTTTTTTTATAAGGAACCTGCATTTCCCATCTGACCGGAGTATAAAATAAGAATGGTTCACTGGTCCATCCCGGCCGGACGAATTTGTGAAACCGCTATAGATAAACTTAATGCTGTCGGTGATGATCATCTTAATGATTTCAGGCTGTGCTATTGAATAGATCCTGGCTTCATTCTTTACTTCCATTTCATTGATATACAAATCATACCTTACCGGAATTTTTACAGCTTCGTCACTATAAGTGATTATGGTTGCAGGTTTAAAGTCGGGAAATAAATAAGGCGATCCTTTTATATCTTCATAATTCACCTTATCCAGCACGTTGCCTCCGACTTTCATTCTCATTTTATTCATCAATTCTTCGGAACCAAGGACCTGGTATTGAGCCTGTGTGTTCAATGTGAGTAATAAATTTACAAACACGAAGCTGGCTGATATAACATTGATTTTTTTCAACATGTTAAGAATTTCCAATAAAGATAATCAAAACGATGATTTAATAGCTTTAAGGAACCAATATCCGGGAGAGTTTCCTGGTTTTATCCGCCAACAGACATACATAACTCTCACACAAGTTGCTTACAAAACCTGGACTAAAATGGTAAGAGTCAGATGATGGATTTTTATATCTTTGTAAAACTCACCTCCTAAAAAATCTTACCATGGCCGAATTCATTTATGAAAAACCATTCCAGTTCCAGGAGGATCCCACTTCTTACAGGCTTCTGACAAAGGAATTTGTGAAGACAATTGATCTGGATGGAAGAAAAGTACTTAAAGTCGACCCTGAAGGCCTTGAACTACTCGCAAGGGAGGCTGTTCATGATCTTTCTTTTTATCTGAGAACAGCTCATCTTAAAAAGCTTTCATCGATTCTGAAAGACCCGGAAGCAACAGACAACGACAGGTTCGTTGCATACATAATGCTTCGCAATACTGTTATTGCCGCGAAAGGTGACCTTCCATGGTGCCAGGATACGGGAACGGCAATCGTAATAGGTAAAAAAGGGGAGAATGTATGGACCGGTGTGAATGACTCAGCTCACTTGTCCAAAGGGATCTTCGAGACATACAGGGATAAAAACCTTCGTTATTCTCAGGTCGTGCCACTGAATATGTTTGAGGAAAAGAATACCGGTTCGAACATGCCTGCCCAGATCGACATCTATGCCAGGGAAGGAGATGGCTACGAGTTTCTTTTTATAACCAAAGGAGGTGGGTCAGCAAACAAGACTTTCCTTTATCAACAGACCAAGTCGCTCCTGAACGAGGAGTCGCTCACCAAATTTGTTAAGGAAAAAATCAAAGAGCTCGGAACCTCAGCATGTCCACCTTATCATCTTGCACTGGTCATCGGTGGCACTTCAGCAGAAGCGACCCTGAAAACAGTAAAGGAAGCCTCTGCAGGGTACCTCGATCATTTGCCAACCAGCGGCAGCAATGGCGGACGCGCTTTTCGCGATCTTGAATGGGAAAGAAAGATAGAAAAGATCTGTCATGAGTACGGTGTCGGTGCTCAATTCGGAGGCAAATACTTTGTTCACGATGTAAGAGTTATCCGGCTTCCGCGTCATGCGGCATCATGCCCCGTCGGAATGGGAGTAAGCTGCAGCGCCGACAGAAACATAAAAGCATACATAAACAATGAAGGGATTTTCCTGGAAAACCTAGAGAAAAATCCTGAAAAATTTCTCCCCGCAAAAGCTCCTGAGCTGGAAAAACCTGTTGCAATCAACCTCGACATGCCTATTAAAGAAGTGCTTGCAACCCTGACAAAATACCCGGTAAAGACCAGGCTGAGTCTCTCCGGCACCCTCATTGTCGCCAGGGATATAGCGCATGCCCGTATTAAAAAGATGGTTGATGAAGGGAAACCATTACCTGAATATTTCAGAAATCATCCCATATATTATGCAGGTCCGGCAAAAACCCCTGAAGGCATGCCCTCGGGAAGCTTCGGGCCCACCACTGCCGGCCGGATGGATTCTTATGTTGATCTGTTCCAGGGCATGGGCGGCTCGCTAGTCATGGTTGCAAAAGGCAACAGGAGCAGGGCTGTTATAGATTCATGTAAAAAGCATGGAGGATTTTACCTCGGCTCCGTAGGCGGTCCGGCAGCCATCCTTGCAGCTGAGAATATCAAATCAGTTGAGCTTGTTGATTTTGAGGACCTTGGGATGGAAGCTGTGAGAAAGATCCGGGTTGAGAACATGCCGGCATTCATTCTAACTGATGACAAGGGGAATGATTTTTTTGATGAATACAATAAGTAAAACTCAAATTACTTTAATGAGAAGCTTCCACAGAGGTACACAGAGATAGCTCTGTGCAACTCTGTGTAAGTGAATCATTTGTTCCATGCTGCGGTTAAATGTTTTGCTTTTCCTGCAGCTAATTTTTTTCCCCACAGTCTTTTGTAAAAAGATATTTTTTATCTTGAGCCGTCAAAAAAATTCTCTATGAAGAAGAAGATTTTCCTTTGGTTCATACCGGGTCTGCTTGTCGGCATATTGATAATTCTTGGTAGCGGCAAGGCCATTAAAATGACCTCCTCGAGCGATTACTGCATGTCGTGCCATGTGCATCCGCAGGCTGATGCCAACTGGAAAAAATCAACACATTATGCCACACAGTCGGGCATGAGGATCGGTTGTGTAGAGTGCCATCTTCCTCCGAAAGGCGAAAGTTACCTCTGGGCCAAGGCAAATACCGGGCTAAGGGATCTGTGGGGTTATTGGACAAAAGACACTTCGGAATTCAAATGGGCTGACAGGAGAAGGCTTGAGGTTGCCCGTACCTATGTATATAACAGCAGCTGTACAAAATGCCACGAGAACCTTTTCCCTGCTGAGATGACAAAAGAAGGCGAAGACGCTCACCTTTACTACCAGCAGTCCGCAGAAAAAGACGATTTACACTGCATTAACTGCCATCTCGACGCCGGTCATACGATTGCCGGATACACTCATGGCAGCAATAAAACTTTCGGGGCAACCGCCACCAACAAAGAGGTTTATACGGAACCTGCAAAAGTTGCCAACTTTGAATCCTTCACCGAAAAAATACCCAATTCATCTGTTTCATTTAATATGGTCGCAATCCCGGGAGGCAAATTCAGCATGGGCAGTCCTGAGGAAGAAGCATTCAGGAGGTCAGATGAAAGTCCGCTTCATGAAGTTGAGCTGAGCCCGTTCTTCATGGCTGAGATAGAAGTTACGTGGGATGAATACATGGCGTTTTACGTACAGACTGCGGCCGAGGGAAGATCAACAGATACCGAAGGTCTGAGAACCGGGATGAGCTCTGAGACAGACGCAATATCCGGGGCAACTCCTCCGTATGGCCAGCCCGATCAGGGTTGGGGCATGGGACAGAGACCTGCCATTTCATTTTCATATCATGCAGCAGAAACATATTGCAAATGGCTGTCGCAGGTTACAGGCAAGACCTACAGGCTTCCGACCGAAGCAGAATGGGAGTATGCCTGCAGGGCAGGTTCGCAGGATCCATATTTCTTCCCCGGAAACCCGAAGAAATTTGAAAAGAGCGGTCTTGCTGCAAAACTATCGAAGAACGATACTGCAGTTATAAATACATACGTAATATATAAAGGTAACAGTCCGACCAAAACACAGCTTCCTGAAAGAGTAAAACCCAATCCATTCGGATTAAGGAACATGTCGGGGAACGTGGCTGAATTCTGTGCCGACTGGTATTCACCCGATGCATACGGGGCGTATAAATCAGGAATCGTGAAAGATCCTAAAGGTCCTGCAAGCGGAGAGGAGCATGTCATAAGGGGAGGAACATTCCAGAGCACCGCGGGATTTGTGAGAAGCGCAGCACGAGACTACACAAAAACCGAAGACTGGCTGAAGACCGATCCGCAGATGCCGAAAAGTATATGGTGGTTTTCGGATTGCTTCAATGTAGGGTTCAGGGTAGTGTGTGAATATGACAACAAAACCGGGAATGCCGATTATGTTCCCGGTACCCAATCGGAACCCGATCCGGAAGCTGAACCGGGTACTGAAGAAAACTGATTTTAATTAGAAGAACTTACACAGAGTCACACAGAGGACCACAGAGCCACACAGAGTAGTTTCCATGGATATCTCTGTGTAACTCTGTGCCTTCTTTGTGCAACTCTGTGTAAGATCTTTATTCCTTACTGTTCCTGAGGTCTCTATATTAGAGAGTTTCAAAATTTGAAAAACTTATCGGATTCAATTCACTTCCTCAATCTGTCTCTTTTCCTTAAAGAAGAAGATGAAACTTATCAGCACCGCAATTGCTATTGCTGCGGGTACAAACCAAATGCTCTTCCACTGGTAAACCTGGTTCTCGGAATAGTGGTTTGTTACGAAGCCCGAAACCCACGTCCCGATGAACATTCCAAGGCCATAGGTCACAAAAGTGAAAAGTCCCTGTGATGTGCTCTTGATCCTTTCGTTCGATTTTTTCTCAGTATACATGTAGCCTGTTACGAAGAAGAAATCGTAGCATACCCCGTGAAGGATAATTGCCAGGTACAGCATCCAGATATTTGGCCCCATGTTGCCGTAAGCGAAAAAGATATAACGAAGGAGCCATGCCGTCATGCCGATCAGCACCATTTTTTTGACTCCGATCCTGTTGAAGAGGAAAGGTATAGCAAGGATGAACAGCGCCTCGGAAATCTGGCCCATCACCATTTTTCCTGCTGCATTTTCCATCCCTGACTGGTTCAGATACAGGTTGGCAAATCCAAAATAGAATGAAAGCGGGATGCAGACGAAAATTGCAGATATAAAGAATATAAGGTATGG
>JBLNAO010000372.1:0-10492 GCA_050259395.1 Chloroflexota bacterium | reverse complement strand
GCGGTGTTCAGAAGGGAAACCCAACCAATGCCAACGACCTTTCCCAGAGCACTGCCGGAGCCGGATTGACTGATGAATATGGCTATTCTAAATTTGATGTGCCCTGGACAATGAACCTCAGCTATAGCATCAACTATACAAAGCCGTCGCCAATGGCTAAATCCGTGGTTTCATCCGCAATGACCCTCGGAGGCAGTGTATCTGTTACAAAAAAGATGTCGGCAACCTACACCTCAGGCTACGATTTCAAGGGGAAACAGATCACCATGACCCAGATCGGAATCTCACGCGACCTTCATTGCTGGCAGATGAACTTCAACTGGGTGCCAAACGGTACCATGAAGATGTGGAACTTCACAATCAGGGTCAAGGCATCTGTACTTGGCGACCTGAAATACGAAAGAAGGAAAGATTTCCACGATACATACTAGAACTACTAACTTCCATGCGGAAAGTTCCTCCTCTTCCAGGGGAGGTCACGCGATAGCGGGAGAGGGTGGGTAGTGAAGAAAAAAATACCCTCCCTGTTTCCAGGAAGGGTACTTATAACTTATAATGGAGAATATTATTCTCCTTTAATCTCGAATTCTATTTCAACCTTAACGTCGCGGTGAAGCTTGATAATAGCCTTGTAGGTTCCAACTTCCTTAACCTGGTCTTCAGGCAGGGTTATGTTCTTGCGGTCGATATCGAAACCTTTTTCCTTCAAAGCCTCGGCAATCTGTATTGTATTCACAGAACCGAAGATTTTGCCTGATGTGCTTGTTTTTGCACCGATGCTCAGTTTGGTTCCTTCGAGCTTGCCCGACATTTCCTGGGCAGCAGCCTTTATCTTTTCTTCTTTATGAGCTTTCTGCCTGAGGTTTTCTGCATGCGTCTTCTTTGCAGAAGATGTTGCTGCAACTGCATAACCTCTGGGAATGAGAAAGTTTCTTCCATAACCGTTCTTTACGGTAACAAGATCATCCTTCTGGCCAAGCTTGTTAACATCCTGTAAGAGTATGATTTCCATATTATATCCTCCTTATTTTAAAAGGTCAGTAACGTAAGGAAGAAGAGCAATATGCCTGGCTCTTTTGACAGCTTTTGCCACTTTCCTCTGGTATTTCAATGAAGTTCCTGTGATCCTGCGGGGAAGAATCTTGCCCTGGTCGTTCAGGAATTTTTTCAGGAATTCTGGATCTTTGTAATCAATGTAACGGATCCGGTTTTTCTTGAATCTGCAGTATTTTTTCTTTTTGATCTCAACAGTAGGCGGAGTCAAATATCTGATTTCCGATTCGTTCTGTGCCATGTTCTATTCCTCCTTTGCTTTTACTGATTCTTTCTGTTTTCTTTTCTTCTCTGCATATTCGACGGCAAATTTCTCCATCCTGAAGGTTAAAAACCTGATGATCCTCTCATCACGTCTGTACTGGAGTTCAATTTTTTCCACCAGTTCACCCTTGCCTTTGAATTCCAGGAGATAGTAGAAGCCGGTCGACTTCTTCTGGATGGGATAGGCAAGCTTCTTAAGGCCCCAATTCTCTTCATGAACGATCTCACCTTCATTGTCGGTGATGACCTTCTTGAATTTCTGTACCGCTTCCTTCATCTGGTTCTCAGATAAAACGGGAGTTGCAATGAAAACGGTTTCGTACTGATTCAACATAGTGATTAATTGTTTATTAAAATTGATTTTGGTCCGCAAAAGTACGATTATTTTGGAATTCGCCAAAAAATATCCGGGCGAAAATAATCATAATCTGCACCAAATCATATTCTGCCATGGTCGTTTCATGGCATACCGGTAGAGACAATGCATGCCTTGTCTCTGCATATCATAATGATCTTTTCCACTGCACCGGACATACCATGTTTTTACGAACAATAATTTATGAGTTCATGCAGGGAAACATAATTCATTATATTTGCAGGACGACTGTCAACGTTTATGGAGAATTTCATCGTATCTGCACGAAAATACAGGCCTGCCAGCTTCGATATGGTGGTGGGACAGGCTTCAATCACCAACACTCTCAGGAGCGCCATAAAGAACAACAAACTGGCTCATGCTTACCTTTTCTGTGGTCCCCGTGGTGTTGGAAAGACAACCTGTGCAAGGATTTTCGCGAAAACGATCAATTGCAGTAACCTGACAGCCGATTTTGAAGCGTGCGACAAATGCGAATCATGTCTCTCATTCAATTCATCGAGATCATTTAATATTCATGAGCTCGATGCAGCTTCCAACAATAAAGTGGAAGATATCAGAAGTCTGAACGACCAGGTAAGGATACCACCCCAGGTTGGAAAATACAGCATCTACATAATTGATGAGGTCCACATGCTCTCATCATCAGCATTCAACGCCTTCCTTAAAACACTCGAGGAACCGCCTGCACATGCCATTTTCATTCTGGCTACAACCGAAAAGCACAAGATTATACCTACCATACTATCACGGTGCCAGATCTTCGATTTCAACAGGATAAGAATTGAAGACATCGTCTCAAGGCTCATGTTCGTTGCAAACCAGGAAGGCCTCGATGCAGAAGAGGAGGCTCTCCATGTAATTGGCCAGAAGGCAGACGGTGCAATGCGCGACGCTTTGTCGATTTTTGACCAGATTGCAAGTCTCAGCGGGAAGAAAATATCTTATAAAGACGTAATTGAAAATCTCAATGTGCTCGATTACGAGTATTATTTCAGGACTATCGATGCAGCTCTCCTGAATGATGTTTCATCGGTGCTTGTCACATTCAACGAAGTTCTCGACAGGGGATTCGACGGACATAATTTTATTGCCGGTCTCAACAGCCATCTCAGGGACCTTCTCGTAAGCAAGGATGAAGTCACTCTTAAGCTCCTGGAAGCTTCACCGGCTGTAAAGCAAAGATACCTCCAGCAGACAACCAGATGCCCGGTGGAATTCCTCTTCAGGGCGCTTGAAACAGGGAATACCTGTGATCTGAATTATAAAAACACGAAAAATCCAAGACTGATAGTCGAGCTGGCTCTCATAAAATTGTGCAGGCTTATGAACGGTACCGGTGACGAACCGGAAAAAAAAAGCCTGAACAATTAATTTCCGGGGATGATCGGGGAGTTCAGGAACCGGTAAAATCCATTGAACCGGAAAGGAAAAACGTTAATCCATCTCAGGTTAAGAATAATGTCAGCACTGATAAACCAGCCGCTGATAACCCTGTTACTGAGAGTCATCAGCCAAAAATTGAAAAACCTGCGAGGTCCTTTTCAATAAAAGATCTGATTGATGGAAACAGCCATGAGAAAAAGGACGAAAAACCAATTGTCCGGGTTTCCGCTGATGTAAATGTGCCAAAGCAGGAATTCACTCCTGAGTCATTCAGCGCTGCATGGCTTGAGTTCATTGAACAGCTTACAGGCGAAGGACCACGTATTGTCAGTATGTTTAAGTCTGTGAAGCCGGAATTTGAAGATGAGAATACAATTATAATACATCTTCATAATGCAACCCAGAAAGACATTTTCATTCTTAATTACAAACCGCGACTGATCAATTTTCTCGGGAGCAGGTTCATAATTCCCGGCCTTGATATACAGACCACTGTGGATAAAATTGAAAATGAGGATGTTCTGTATACGGATGATCAGAAGCAGAATTACCTGCTCAATAAATATCCTGCACTCAGGGAAATGAAAAAAAACTTCAACCTCGATATTCCCTGAACCCTTTCGTTCAATTTTTGTTATTCACGGATCAAATGACTTGAACGAGTATAAAATACGGATTTAAAGTGTTAATTTCGTATTGTAATTTGTTCTTATCTGCCCGATCCATTGACATTATTAACCCCTTAAATCAAGTAATTATGCTGAACAAAAGAGTAGAAGATATCTGCAACAGGCAGGTTGAGAGAGAAGGTTATTCCTCCAACTTGTATCTCGCCATGGCATCCTGGGCTGAAGTGAATGGTCTTGCCGGTATTGCCGGATGGCTGTATGTACAGTCCGATGAAGAAAGAATTCACATGCTCAAGTTCATCAAGTACATTAATGAACGTGGTGGCAAGGCAGTTATGCCGGCTCTCAAACAACCTCCTGCCGATTATAAAAGCGTGCAGGGTGTTTTTGAAGAAGTTCTGAAACATGAGGAATTCGTAACGGCAAGCATCAATGAAATAGTTGCTGTAACGCTCGAGGAAAAAGATTTCAATACGAACAATTTTCTTCAGTGGTTTGTGATGGAACAGGTGGAGGAAGAAGCTTCGGCTAAGGCAATCCTTGATAAGCTCCGTCTTGTAGGTAACAATAATCTCTACCAGTTTGACCGTGATATAATGCAGTTACGAACACCTGCTGCAAGCCCCACCCAGTCGGCTACATGAAAACCCGCATCTTTCCGGCAGTCATTTTAAGTTTCCTGTTCCTGGCAGTTGCGGAAGGACAGGATTTCCTTAAAAATTCCACAGTCACTGGAATATGTTATGCCGGTAAGAATGTACACATGTTATATATCCCTCCGCCTGATGCGTTTATGAAAAAAGGAGCACAGGGCGGAGGGAATATTACTGTTTATTACACAGGTTTCCCCGAGAATGCTAAAGCTGCATTCGAATATGCAATTTCAGTGCTTGAATCAGTTCTCCCTTCCGGAACTTTTTTGACTGTCAATGCAAAATGGGAAAAAATAACCACCGAGAATGTCCTGGGCAATTCAACCATTACAGGTTTTGCCGCAGGATGGGGTATTGATGCACTCGATCCTCTTGCATATTACCCTGTCGGGCTTGCTGAAAAGATCTCCGGCGGGAAACTTAATTCCGATCTCCAGGGTGATGTGGAAATGAGGATCAACAGTTCAATTAACTGGTACACAGGCATAGATGGACAGGTACCTGCTACGAAATATGATCTCGTCACCGTGGTTCTCCATGAAATGTGCCATGGACTTGGTTTTTTCGACAGCATGAACACCCAGTCAACAATCGGGTACTATGGACTCGGTGCCCTGCCCATGGTATTCGATAAATTCGTCGAAAACCTGAATGGCCAAAGGCTGACAGACACTCTTATTTTTGAAAATAATTCGGCGGAGCTTTATACACAGTTTACGGGAGGACAGCTTTATTTCGACGGACCACTTACAAAAAGCTATACCGCAGGAGGCAGGGCAAGGCTTTATTCCCCAGCCAAATGGGACAACGGCTCCAGCGTATCTCACCTCGATGAAGAATCAAACAAGGACAATCCGCTGATGACCCCGTACATCGATCTGGGCGAAGCCATTCATGATCCCGGTAAATTGACAATGTCGATACTTGGGGATGTTGGATGGATAAATACCAGAATAATCCATGATCCTGCCGGTGATACCGAGGAGCACATCACTCAGATGCCACTGATTATCGAGGTAAAATCAGATACAACATATAACCGTGATAAGGTTGGTGTCGTTTACTCATTTGATGATTTTGTCAAAAAAGATACTCTGTACATGACCTCATCAAATGCCGACAATACTTTCCGGGCAAATGTCAGCATCCCGGCTTACAACTCCGGGCTTCAGTATTACTTCTTTGTGGAAGACAAATTCCGAAGACGATTTGCTTCTCCATCATTTCACGATGCCATAAGATACTCAGCATATATAGGAACAGACACCATCGACCCTGTTGTGCAGCATACACCTGTAAAGTACTGCCTTCAGACTTCAGACACAGTTGGTTTTTCAGCAGTGGCTTACGATAATTTGGGAGTTGATTCACTTTTCCTCGAATACAGGATCAACAAAGGTCCCTTGAGGTATAAAGGATTTACGGCAGGAAAAAACGATGAGTTCTCCTCATGGCTCCGGCTGAAGGATCTGAATGTTTCCGGCGGCGATTCCATTTACTACCGGATATTCGCAAGAGATACAGCTCAAATTTCAAATACTTCAATCCTTCCCGGTAAAAGTTATTTTGTTTTTCCTGTCGAGCGCATTGAATCTGTCGTTGAAAGTTATTCAACAGATTTTACCGATGCAACATCTGATTTCTTCAGCCTGGGATTCAGCATAACCCAGCCCACAGGCTTCAACAGCCCCGGATTACACACAAAACATCCTTATGAGAGCCCTGAAACCGATAATGGCAGCATCAATTACACGGCAATCCTGAGACATCCTGTAAAATTCGATGATTCCGGTTTGCTGATCAGTTTCAGGGAGGTGGTTCTCGTTGAACCCGGCGAGGCGGGATCATTGTTTGGCACCGAGGATTTTTACGACTATGTTGTGGTGGAGGCTTCGAAAGATGCAGGACAACATTGGATTGCTCTTGCCGACGGATATGATTCCAGGATACTCAAATCATGGGAAGATTCTTATAATCAACACCTCTCGGGGAATAATTCTACATATAACGGTGCCGAATCCATGTTGCAGAAGCATACCGTTTATTACAAGCCTTCTGACAAAATAGCAGCAGGTGACACATTGCTGATCCGTTTCAGGCTTTTCTCAGATCCATATGCCAACGGATGGGGCTGGACCATCCAGGATCTTTCCATAAATGCGCTGATCAATTCAGCAGGCAAAGATAATGTCGAACCTGTGGTGGCATATCCAAACCCCGGAAACGGTTACATTAAATTCAAAGGACTTCAGGCCGGCAGGCCATATGTCTACAGCATCTATAATTCAACAGGAATCATACTTGTAAATAACAAAATATCAGATAATTCCACAATCATCGATCTGTCCTCATTCCCCGCAGGAATGTACATTATTGTACTTAAACTGGATGGGGAAACCCGAACCATAAGGTACTCCCTTATACCTTAAAGCCGGTTGTTTCAAGGCTGGTAAATAATCATTGAAAATATAATTATTCAGTGTCGGTTATTTGATAATCCATTTCTTGAAGCTGATTGTTATTACAATTGAAAACGATTTGGCCGGCTTTTTGCTTGGCAGGTAGTTTTATTTCTAAATCGGAAAATAAAAGTAATTTTGCTGGATTAATTTTAAAAACTGAAAAACATCTTCAAATGAGCATTATAAATAACGTCCTCGGGCTTTTTCTCGGGAACAAATACGAACGCGACATTAAAGAGATCAGTCCGTATGTGCAGAAGATACATGCTGAATTCGAAAAGCTTGGATCACTTACCAATGATGAACTGAGAGACCGCAGTGAAACGCTTAAAAAAGAAATCAGGGACAGTGTCGCGAACCTTGAGAATGAAATCAGGGATATGCGTCAGAAGGCTGAGAAAGAGGAGGATGTAGACCAGAAAGAAAATATTTATAATGAGATAGATAAGATTGAAAAGCAGATAGATGAGAATCTCGAAGCTTTTCTCGATGAAGTTTTGCCCCGTGCATTCGCCATTGTAAAGGAAACAGCCAAGAGATTTAAGGAAAACAGCGTTCTTGAAGTAACAGCAAGACAATATGACAGGGATCTTGCCGCCACGCGTGAGAGTATCACCATCGATGGCGACAAGGCAATCTGGAAAAATAAGTGGATCGCGGGAGGAAATGAGATTACCTGGGATATGATCCATTACGATGTCCAGCTTATCGGAGGCGTTGCCCTGCATAAAGGCAAAATCGCCGAAATGGCCACAGGTGAAGGTAAGACAGTTGTTGCTACGCTTCCGGTCTTTTTAAATGCGCTGGCAGGAAGGGGAGTTCATATCGTTACTGTCAACGACTATCTCTCAAAACGCGACTCGGAATGGATGGGGCCCATTTATGAATTCCACGGGCTCTCTGTAGATTGCATCGATAAGCATCAGCCAAACTCGGCAGACAGGCGAAAGGCATACAATGCCGACATAACTTTCGGAACCAACAATGAGTTCGGCTTCGATTACCTCCGCGACAACATGGCAATCAATCCCGAAGACCTTGTACAGAGAAAGCACCATTATGCAATCGTCGACGAGGTTGACTCGGTGCTGATCGATGATGCCCGTACACCTCTTATTATATCAGGCCCTACAGCAAAAGGCGAAAACCAGCTTTTCGATGAGCTTAAGCCAAAAGTGGAGAAGCTTGTGGCAGCCCAGAAAAGGCTTGTAACACAAATCCTTGCAGATTCCAAAAAGCTGATTGCAGATGGTAAGAACGACGAAGGCGGATTGCTTCTTCTCAGGGCTTTCAAAGGTTTGCCGAAAAACAATGCATTGATAAAGTTCCTCAGTGAGGAAGGAAACAGGTCGCTACTTCTAAAGACCGAAAATTTCTACATGCAGAACAACAGCAAGGAGATGCCCAAGGTTACCGATGAGCTCTATTTCATCATCGATGAGAAGGCAAACACAATCGAGCTCACTGAAAAAGGTATTGACCTTATTTCCACATCTGTGGAGGATGCAAGCTTCTTTATTCTTCCCGATGTAGGTTCGAAAATCGCCGACCTTGAAAAATCCGGTGTCTCGGAGAGGGATAAACTTCTGAAAAAGGATGAGCTGCTCCAGGACTATTCCGTGAAATCCGAAAGGGTCCATACCATGTCGCAGCTTCTCAAAGCGTGGACATTATTCGACAGGGATACGGAGTACGTGGTCATGGATAACAAGGTAAAGATCGTCGATGAGCAGACCGGCCGTATTCTTGAAGGAAGAAGGTATTCAGATGGTCTTCACCAGGCAATTGAAGCCAAGGAGAACGTCAAGGTTGAAGCCGCCACCCAGACATATGCAACGATAACGCTCCAGAACTATTTCCGCATGTATCACAAGCTTGCCGGTATGACCGGTACGGCCGAAACCGAAGCCGGTGAGTTTTGGAACATCTATAAGCTTGATGTTGTAGTAATACCTACAAACAAGCCTGTGGTGAGAGGAGACAAGGAAGACCTTGTATATAAGACCAAGAGGGAAAAGTACAATGCCGTAATTGACGAGATTGCCCAGATGTATAAGCAGGGGAGGCCTGTTCTGGTTGGCACGACATCAGTTGAAATATCGGAGCTTCTCAGCAGGATGCTCAAGATGAAAGGACTGAAGCATAATGTCCTTAATGCCAAGCTGCACCAAAGGGAAGCCGAAATAGTTGCTGAAGCAGGGAAGACAGGTACTATAACCATCGCTACAAACATGGCCGGAAGGGGCACTGACATAAAGCTTACAGAAGAGGTCAGGAAGGCAGGAGGTCTTGCAATTATCGGTACTGAAAGGCATGAATCACGAAGGGTTGACAGGCAGCTCAGGGGTAGGGCAGGAAGGCAGGGAGACCCTGGATCAAGCCAGTTTTTTGTCTCTCTCGAAGATGAACTGATGCGCCTGTTCGGGTCCGAAAGGATAGCAGGCATAATGGATAAGCTTGGCCTGAAGGAAGGTGAGATGATACAGCACCCGATGATTACTAAATCGATCGAGCGTGCCCAGAAGAAAGTTGAAGAGAATAACTTTGGAATAAGAAAGCGCCTTCTCGAGTATGATGACGTAATGAATTCCCAGAGGGAAGTCATCTATAAGAAAAGAAAGCACGCCTTGCTTGGTGAAAGACTTAGCGTCGATATTGCCAATATGATGTTTGATGTTACCGAAAGTCTTGTAGGCAATTATCATGAAGGCAGCGATTTTGAAGGATTCGACATGGAGCTGATTCGTTCATTCTCGATGGATTCACCGGTGAAGGATGAAGATTTTAAAAGAGATAACCCGGCAAACATCACAGACAAAGTTTACTCAAAAGTTCTTGATGCCTACAAGCGGAAAGTTGAAGGAATTTCAGCACAGGCATATCCTGTTCTCAAAGATGTTTACGACCGGATGTCGCATGTTTATGAAAATGTGGTTGTACCCATTACTGACGGTGTGAGGGTTTACCAGATCGTGACAAACCTTAAGGCAACAGCAGAATCGGGCGGTATGGAGCTTGCAAGATCATACGAAAAAACTATTGTCCTTGCCACCATCGATGATGCCTGGAAAGAACACCTGAGAGAGATGGATGAGTTGAAGCAGTCTGTACAAAACGCTACCTACGAACAGAAAGACCCGCTCCTGATCTATAAATTCGAATCCTTCGAGCTTTTCAAGACCATGATCACCAAAGTGAACAAGGATGTTGTCAGCACTTTGATGAAGGGACACATACCAACTCAGGATCCGGAGCAGGTTAAAGAGGCCCAGAGAAGAAAACAGGTTGACATGAGCAGGATGAGAACATCACGGTCTGACTCATCACCACAGCATAACGGCAGTGGTCCCGACAGGGATCAGAAACCAGTCGAACCTGTAAGGGTTGAGAAAAAAGTGGGAAGAAATGATCCTTGCCCATGCGGGAGCGGCAAAAAATACAAGCAGTGCCACGGCGCTCAGCATGAAGCACCGGCAAATGCCTGAGCCCTGAGCCCTGTGCTCTGTGCTCTGTGCCCTGAGCCCTGTGCCCTGTGCCCTGTGCCCTGAGCCCTATCTACCTGACCTCCTTCATTGCTTTCTGGATCCTGTCCATGATCGTTTTGCTGACTGGAACAAGAGGCAGCCTGAGTGTATTCTGACAGATATTCATCTGGCTGAGCATTGCTTT
>JBLNAO010000371.1:0-3304 GCA_050259395.1 Chloroflexota bacterium | reverse complement strand
TCTTCTTTTTCCTCGAATTCGGCAAAATCAGTAATTATAAGGGCAAGATCGCCAGTAACTTCTTCCTTGTTGATCCTGAATTCAAAATAGTCCGGTTCTTTTCCGATATTGCCGACCCATTCAAATCTTACAAGTTTATTTTCTTTAAGGGCTGATAGTCTTGCTTTTGATTCGGCATGATTCCAGAAAAATGAATAAAGATCTCCCTTCACATCAACCTGGTCGGCAAACCATTCCCCAAGCCCTTCCGGAGTGCTGAGTCGTGAGAAAAGCACTTTCGCAGAACAATTCAAGGTGTATTCCAGTTCATATTTTACCTTCATGGTCGAATTCCCTAATTCTGAACTAATTACTATTATGCAATATATGAAAAAAATTGAAATGAATGACCAATAACATCTTCGTTGTTGTTATTTTGTAAGGAACTAATTATATTTGCACCCGCCTTCGCTGAAGCTTCGGCGTGTGACGGCTGGTAACACTCCCGGACTTGTTTAGTCTGCAGAGAAAAGCCTTAAAGGAATTAGATGATAATCCGCCTTCTGCTAAAGCCTGGCGGACAAAGGGCGAGATAGCTCAGTTGGTTAGAGCGCATGATTCATAATCATGAGGTCCCGAGTTCAATTCTCGGTCTCGCTACAACAAAAAGCCTTTCCGCGAAAGCGGGAGGGCTTTAGTGTTTTGAAGCATCCTGAGCTCGCTCAGTAGATGCTTCAAAACACTAAAGCCCGAAGCCACGCCTCAGCGTGGCAAGGTTTTCTGTTGTAATGGCCTCCCTGCGCAGAATCACCGTAAGGTAATTCTCGAATATCTTTCCTCAGCGTGGCAAGGCTTTTTGTTGCAATGGCCTCTCTGCGCAGAATCACCGTAAGGTAATTCTCGAATTTCTTTCCTCAGCGTGGCAAGGCTTTTTGTTGTAATGGCCTCTCTGCGCAGAATCACCGTAAGGTAATTCTCAGCAAATCAATGTTATGCCCCCAGGTCCCACCTCCTGAAATAGAGTGCCTGTCTGACGACAGGGAGTGTTTTATATTCTATTTCTTCCATCTGCTCCTGGCTCAGTGGAGTAAATTCAGATGCAATCCTGACATTTTCCTCAATTTGCGCAACGCTGTCGACACCGATTATTGTTGTGCTTACAGGAAGGCTCATATTATATGTCAGAGCTTCCTTAATTGTAATCGTTCCGGGTTTCGGAGTCCTTAACCGCACATCAGCTTGCTCTTCGAGTGGAGGAGGCGTCCATGTCGACAGAATACGGCTTCTTGTTGTGACTTTCATGCCTATTATAGCAATGCCTTTCTCCTGTGCCACCGGAAGCAGGTAATTCTTAAAACTGAGATAATGCACATCGGCTGCATTGACTGCCAGCAATATCGAGTCGAAATTATAGCGTTTTATTCCTTCAAGAAGAACAAGCGGTTCAAAATGCCCCGTAATTCCAAGGTTCCGCACAATACCCTCCGATTTTGCTTTTTCCATCGCCCTGATGGCACCATTATCTGAAAATATCTGGTTCAATTGATCCATTGTCTGCACATTGTGGAGCTGCCAGGTGTCGAGATGGTCAGTCTGAAGGTTTTTGAGACTCTCTTCAAGTAATTTCATCGATCCATCGTATGTGCGGTCGTGGGTTTTCGTCGAAAGCCATACTTCGTTCCTTCGGTTTTTCATAACCCTGCCTACATTCAGCTGACTTACGCCCTGACCGTATGATGCAGCAGTATCGATATAATTGATGCCAAGGTCAATTGCACGGTTTATTATTTTTTCAGACTCATCTTCCCTGCCCTTGATCTCCAGGGTTGCCTGTCCTCCCAGGCTCAGCACTCCTACCTTGTATCCAGTTCTTCCAAGCGAGCGGGTCGGCATGGCATTATATGTCACCGGATTGAAAGGATCTGCATTGTCCTTCTTAAAAGGTGAAGTCTTATCCCTCTCAGGAATAATTGAGTTTCCGACGGTTGCCACAGCTGCTGCAGCCACGCCATTTCCTAAGAATGTTCTGCGGTCAATTTTCTTCATGGGATTACAATTTAAGATTTCATTTTTTTCCTGTGAGTCAAATAAAAAGTGAACAGTTTTATACCACCTTCATATTCACCGGATCCCAGTTAATGATCTTCTTTTGAAAATAGGAATCGTTACAAGCAAGAGTAGGTGCTGCAGCCCTTACTGCAAATACCGGTCCTTCCACAAGGGGTTTGTTGTCGCGCACTCCGTCGAAGAAATTCCTGAAATGTTCCAGGTGTTCATCATATTCTGCCGGAGCTGTGTAAGTAAAATCCGGTACAACAGGCCTCTTCTTCTGTTCTTCGGTATATTTTTGATTATACTGTTTCAGCAACTCCTGCTGCATTGCTTTCGGATATGTGTCGAATGCATCCCATCCGCCAATACCGGGAGCTTTTGACATAATGCTGTGCGTAACCTTAAAACCATTGTCGAGCATCTCCATTACTCCCTCGTTACCAATGAAGCGGGTCATACCTTTGTCACCCTGTCCGCTTACAAAGTTTACCCTGAGCATAAGCTGGAATTCAGGGTGTTCCTTAGATTCCGGATAATGCATTATGGCGGTCATAACATCAGGCACGTCGCGGCCATCCTTCCAGTAACAGAGTTGCCCCGACGCATAGATTTGATTCGGCCCTATGGAATCGGTCATCAGGTGAATTCCTGACAACAGATGCACAAAAAGGTCCCCTGCAACACCTGTTCCGAAATCGCGGTAGTTCCTCCACCAGAAGAATTTCTTAGGATCCCATGGCATAGGCTTCATTCCTTCAGTATACCTGGGCCAATCGACTGTCTGAGCTGATCCGTCGGTTGGCATTGTATATTCCCAGGCACCGAGAGCATCCTGCCTGTCAAATGATGCTTCGACGCAGTTTAGCTGGCCGATTGCACCTTGCTTATACATCTCTTTAGCCTTCTTATAAACGATGCTGCTTACTCTCTGGCTTCCGACCTGCATTGGCTTGCCTGTTTTCTTCTGCGCGTCTATCACCGGAAGCCCATCACTGATCTTCTGGACTACAGGTTTTTCGCAATAAACTGCTTTGCCACTGTTCATGGCTTCAATGGCAATCCTGGCATGCCACAGATCGGCAGTGGCAATTATTACGGCATCGATATCCTTTCTGTCAAGTATCTCCTTGTAGTCGCGGGTTGTGAAGATATTGTTTCCATATTTTTCCTTAGCCCTTGTAAGCCTTCCGTCATAAAGATCGCAAACTGCAGCCAGTTCAACACCTGGGATCTTTATGGCCGAATCTGTATCGACATTGCCCATTATTCCCAT
>JBLNAO010000370.1:0-5766 GCA_050259395.1 Chloroflexota bacterium | reverse complement strand
CCCTCTGTGGCCCTCTGTGTAAGTTCTTGAAAATTATAAATTTATAACGACGCAATCAGATCCGTCATAATGCTTGTCATCCGGTTTTCGGTTTTTTCTGCTTCTGCCTGAACCGTTTCGTGAGTTGTATATTCGATTTTACCCTCTACACCGAGGTCTGTTATTACACTTATTGCAAAACATGGCACTCCCATGTGACGTGCAACAATAACCTCTGGAGTAGTCGACATGCCCACGGCATCTGCTCCGATGATCCTGAAATAATGGTATTCAGCCGGAGTCTCGAATGTTGGACCGGTGGTTGCCAGGTAAACACCCGTATGAACCTGTATCTTGTGGTCGGCGGCAATAAGCATTGCCTTTTTTATAAGATACCTGTCATACGCCTCGCTCATGTCGGGGAATCTTGGACCTATGCGTTCATCGTTCTTTCCGATGAGAGGATTGGGAAGAAGATTGATATGATCGGTAATGATCATTATATCGCCAATGCGAAAATCGGGATTGAGCCCTCCGGCCGCATTTGAAAGGAAAAGGCATTTAATTCCGAGATATCTGAGAACCCGCACCGGAAGAGCTACCTTTTCAGCGCCATATCCCTCATAATAATGAAACCTTCCTTTTAGGGCGACTATCTTTTTATTTCCAAAATCCCCGTAGATGAGTTTTCCTGCGTGTCCTTCCACAGTGGATACCGGAAAATTAGGGATTTCTGCATAATCAATTTCTATCCGGTTTTCTATTGCTGTAGTCAGTCCTCCCAGTCCTGTTCCGAGAATGATTCCGGCAGCCGGGTCAATAATGCCTTTATTACGCAGAAATTCTGTTGTTTCCTTTATTTCTTCTAACATAATCTATAATCAGTTTTTCAAATTCAGCTTTGTCGTCGTTCAAAAATTCTATCCCGATCGGAACGTAATAAAATGCAGATTTTATCTCTTCGGGAACATCAGTAAAATTTCTGAGCCTCATCGCATCCTTTTCCGTTGTGATGATAAAGCGTACGGGTGTTTTTAGTTCATTCCATGCATCCGAGATCCTTTTTAAATCATCAGCTGTAAAATCATGGTGATCCCTGAAGCCTATATGGACAACAGTAGAGAAATACTTTTTGATATGCTCCACAAATGGAAAAGAATTCGCAATTCCTGTAACAAGAATGGCTCCGTTCCCCGAAAAAGAGTTCCACCCCAGATCATACCTGTTCTCAACAGTGTCAAAAACCGGTTCTGGTTTAAGGTATTTAATTGCTGTGAAGTAAAGATTTTGGTAAGGAAGCTTCCCGGTGTTGGTTACAATTAATCGTCTTTCGATGGGGGAGATGTTATTTGGCGTTTTTGTGATCAGTATCACATCTGCCCTCCTGATATTGCTGCTGCTTTCCCTCAGGCTTCCGTAAGGGAGAAGATGGTCTTCCTCCAGCGGCCTGTTAAAATCAGACAGGATAATCGAGAAGCCGGGGGTCAATGCCCGGTGCTGGAACCCATCGTCGAGAATTATGACGTCCGTATCTGGGTATAGCTCCGATATCTTCTTCACGCCCTTCACCCTGTCACGCTCCACTGCGACAACCACATTCCTCAGTTTCCTGGCGATCTGCAGTGGCTCATCTCCCGAATCGTTAATTAATGAATCAGGTGTTACTATCCTGAAATCCCTGCTTTTCCTTTTATAGCCCCTGCTCAGAACGGCAACCCTGAATTCTTTTGAAAGCAATGAGGCAAGATATTCAGTGTGCGGCGTTTTACCTGTACCGCCCACTGTTATGTTACCGATGCATACAATGGGAATTGAGAATTCCTCTTTACGGAGCATATCGGCATTGTACAGGAAATTTCTTACTCCCGTGGCCATGCCGTAAATCAGTGAAACAGGGTAAAGCAGAGGGTTTTTATTATCGAACATTACGCAGACTGTTTGTCATTCCTGTCATTTCAACTCGATAATGTACGGCAACCTTGCCTGCACGCCCGACATTTGAGTTATCTCCTTCATCATATTATAATACTTCACCGATTCGCCGAGTTCCTTCCTGAGCACCCTCATTTTTATGTCACCGCTTAGTTGCGAGAGAAGCTTCATGTACGGATCTTCTGAAACGGGAAGCTCTTTAACTGAATAATCAGATATTCCTGCAAGCTCTGCGGCACCTTTTATTGCGTCATTCAATCCCCCTATTTCGTCCACAAGTCCTATTTTTATAGCGCTGCTCCCGCTCCACACTCTTCCCTGGCCAATACTGTCGACAGATGATGCCTCCATCTCCCTTCCTGATGCAACTTTTCCGACGAAATCGCCATATATCTGTTCGATGTTCAGCTGCATCACCTCTTTTTCAGTATCGTTCATCGGCCTTGTAAATGATGGGAAGTCGGAGTTCCTGTTGGTTTTTACCACTTCGGTTTTGATGCCAAGTTTCTTCTGAAGCAATATGTCGGCATTCGGCAGAAGTCCGAAGACTCCTATGGAACCTGAAATTGATGTCGGGTTGGCATATATTTTTGTTGCGGGAGCGGAGATATAATAGCCACCCGATGCAGCATAATTCCCCATTGAAACTACAACAGGCTTGACTGCTGCTGCAAGCTGCAGCTCACGCCACATAATATCTGAGGCAACAGCATTTCCTCCGGGTGAGTTGACTCTCAGCACAATAGCTTTCACGGTCGAGTCCTTACGCTCTTTTCTTATTATCTCTGCATACCTGTTCCCACCAATGTTCGAGTCATTACCGTCGCCCATCACTATGTTCCCTTCGGCATATATGACCGATATCTTTCTTTTTGGTGCCACACCTTTTTTCGAAGGAACCTTGCTGTATTTTGTCATCGATACAAGCTTCAGCTCCTTGTCCTTACCTATACCAGACAGGCTCTTGAGCGTATCGATAAGGACATCCCTGAATATGAGTCCGTCGACAAGGCCTTTCCCGAGAGCCCTTGATGAAATTGTTGCATCGAGGTTGTCTGCCATTGTGTTAAGCTGGTCAACAGGGATATTTCTTGCCTGGGAGATATTATTAAGCACATGGTTCCAGATCGATCCGGCATATGCCATGATCTGTTCCCTGTTCTCATCGCTCAGCTTGTCGAGGATAAATGGTTCAACTGCGCCCTTGAATTTACCGTGACGGGTCACCTGCACTTCGATCCCAAGCTTTTCCAGTGCATCCTTGAAAAACATTACCTCGCTGCTGAGACCTTTGAAGTCCATCATCACTCCGGGATTGATGAAGATTTTGTCAGCAACCGTTCCAAGATAATAGCATTGCTGCGTTAGAACATAATCGCTGTATGATATAACGAACTTGCCTGATGTCCTGAATTCACTCAGGGCATTCCTGATCTCCTCTGTTGTGGCCCATCCGGTGTTGAGCAGATCGTTTTCTATGAGCACACCCTTGATCTTATCGTCTTTTGCGGCTTTTTCGAGGTTCTTCAGTATTTCATTCAACCCAGGTGTTGGAGTTGCTTCCATATTGACGATGTCGAAAGTTGCGAACGGATTACCGGTGCCATGATCGGGTATCTGAACTCCCGCTTTCAGCACCAGGATCGAATTGTTTTCAATCGTTACAGGCTTGTCGCCCGAAGCTATCATTGCCGACAGCGATCCCAGCATGATTATGAAGAAGAGTATTGAAACCAGTATTATTCCCGTTATGGTTGCCAGTGTATATTTCAGGAACTCTTTCATTTTTTGATGGTTATTTTAATTGAATCTTAAATATAGTCAAAACAAAATGAGTTGTAAAGTTATTATATGTATTTAATACTTTTGATGATAAGTAAAAGGGAATATTATGAAAGTATATTTCAGCATCGGAAGCAACCTTGAAGATCGCGAGTTCAACATTGAGGACTCGCTCGAGAGGATTGTTGAAAATATAGGAATCGTGACTAAGTCATCTTCCTTTTATGAAACGGAACCATGGGGATTCACCACTGATGAGCAGTTCCTTAACATAGCTGCCGAAGTGGATACCGATCTGAATCCGGCCGATGTTCTCGCCCTGTGTAAAAAAATCGAGGATCGGATGGGAAGGATAAGGGATGAGAAGATTCATTATACCTCGAGGATAATTGATATAGATATACTTCTTTATGATGATATGATAATCAATGATCCAAATCTCAAGGTACCTCATCCGCTGATGCATGAAAGGAATTTCGTGCTTGTCCCTCTTAATGAGATTGCTCCTGACCTGGTTCATCCGGTTTTCGATCAGACCATCTCGGAACTTCTGAGTGCATGCTCTGATACCATGGAGGTAAGGAACCTGAACAGGTTTCCGAAGATAGGAGCCAGGATATAGGGTCTTGGAGTCTGGGAGTCTGGGAGTCAGTATTAGCAGACCCCAAGACCCCAAGACTCTTAGATCACACCAGTCCGTTATCCGCGAAGCTGAAGTATTCGCGGTCGGTGATTATCAGGTGGTCGAGCAGCTGGATGTCCATGATATTGCCGGCATCTTTTATCTTTTGGGTTATCCTGGAATCAGAGTCGCTGGGATTAAGATTTCCTGAAGGATGGTTATGGCATACGATTATTCCCGATGCCAGGCATTCGACAGCCCTCTTCATGACCATTCTCACATCAGTTACCGTTCCGCTGACGCCTCCCTGGCTCAGCTTCATTCTGCTTATCACCCTGTTTGACCTGTTCAGGAACAATATCCAGAATTCTTCATGAGGAAGATCGCCAAGAAGAGGCTGGAAGATATCGGCCACATCTTTAGAGCATTTTATCTGGGGAACCTCCGGAACTTCAGCCAGCTTTCTTCTTCTGCCTAGCTCGAGTGCGGCAGCAATGGTTACAGCGCGTGCGGTGCCGATAACCTGCAGGCTTTTAAGTTCAGAAATCGAGAGTTTCCCAAGGGTGTTGAGATTGTTGTTTACTTTCCCCAGCAGCTCACGGCCGAGATCGACCGCTGATTTGTTCCTTGTGCCCGAATTTATGAGTATGGCAAGCAGCTCGGCATCGCTGAGGCTCGACATCCCTTTTTCAATTGATTTTTCCCGGGGTCTGTCTTCCAGAGCCCAGTCGGTGATTTTAGGTGACATGCAGCAAATTTTTTATTCCGGTAATAAATTTAAATCTTTTTCTTCATTCACCTGTGTTTAAACTGCTTAAAAGTGTCACATGGGTTCGAATCTTTGTGTCCCTTGGTGATAACTTTTGTGTCCCTTAGTGGTAAAAAAAATTTATCGAACCACTACGGATCTCTAAGTGCGACACAACGGAACACCAAGGGGAATAAAAATCATCTATTTCTACAATCCCATGGAAGGGATTATGGCGGTCAGGTAAAAACAAAAAAGCCGTACCCGTCGGATACAGCTTTTTCTATGATTGCTTTACTTAGAATCAGAGACTGTTAACGTGCTTTACAAGAGAGGACTTAAGGTTTGATGCTTTCTTTGTGTGAATGATATTCTTCTTGGCAAGCTTGTCGAGCATTGAATTCAGTTTTGGCAGCAATGTGCTGGCTTCTTCTTTATTTGTGCTTGAGCGTAAGGTTTTGATGGCATTACGCGCTGTTTTTGCGTAATACTTGTTACTGTTCTTTCTTGCTTCAGTCTGCCTTATCCTCTTTTCAGATGATTTATGGTTTGCCATGCTTTATAAATTTCTTAATTTAAATATTGTAGTCCATAGGGGAATCGAACCCCTGTTACCAGGATGAAAACCTGACGTCCTAACCACTAGACGAATGGACCATGTAAAGAACTCAAAATGCGGATGCAAAGAAAAGATGTTTTTTTT
>JBLNAO010000369.1:0-5487 GCA_050259395.1 Chloroflexota bacterium | reverse complement strand
TCTTCCGATCGGCCTCCCGGGGGAGGAGGAACGCCTTCCGGCCCTCCGCGCCTTATTGTAACATTATCCATTGTTTTTCCAATGTAAGCGTAGATATCATAAAATCCCGGTTTCTGTAAAGGTGTTGACCAGGTTACTGACCTTTCGGCAGTTTTTGATGGTCTTGTGAAAACAGCTGAAAGAATATATTTGCCGTAATAAGTAGATTGCACCGTCGGTTGCCACAGCTCAGGCACCCAGTAATATCTTATGGGCTCATAAGTCCTGCTGTTTTGTCCGGATATATGAAAAAGCTTTTTAAGTGGTCCCTGATCTTCTTTTTTGCCTGAGTCAAATCCTGGATCCTCATTATCGACAATTAACTCTGCAGGATCAGTTATCATTGGCACTGATGCCAGGGACTCTTCACCCTCGAATGGTTTTGCGCTTCCCCGGGCTTTGATTATTTCATTTATTGGCATATTGATCTCGCCGGGAACATTCTGTGAGAACAGGGTGTTGATAAGTATCGATCTTGGTTGAAAATCCAGGAGGAGCCCGATCTTCCTTGCTTCGCGGGGAGCCATGTATACTATTCTTGAAATATCAGAAGTTTCCATTCCCCTTCCCTGCATGGCTATTGAAAATCCGCCCCTTTCACCATAAGATATACTTGTCTGAGGGCCCTGACCTGTCCGGAATGATACATTGAACAATCCCGCAACCGGTTCCGGATTCACTGCGGTGAACGTAACCTGGTATCTTGTCCTGTCATTAATAATAACCTCCGATGTTTTAAGCTCCCGGATAATGAATCCCGGCTGGGCAACACCATTGAACCAGTTCTCAAGTTCAGGATAGAACTCAAATCCGAATTTTGTCCTGATATCGCTGTTCAGTTGGGCGAGATCGACCTTCCTGAATTTATTTTCATCGAGGTATTTTCTGAACCATTCATTGAAGGCTTCCGTGCCCGCCCGGGCTCTCAGAAGATTGAACAGCCAGTCGCCTTTCACAGTCACTACAGTTCTTATGGTATCGCCTGTCGGATTTTTCTTCAGAAGATCCCTGAACGAAATATCTTTGAGTATGAGGTTTGCCCTGTCATTGTCAGTAAGTTCGTTTGAATTGGAAAACCCCGCTTGCTGAGGAGAGACAACTTTCTGAAGGTGCGATTCGAAAACGGAGTTGATAACAGGGTAATCCGAGGAGAAAAAATTATTCTTGAAGAAGTAGAAGCTTGGTCCGAGCCTGTATCGTACAGGTTCATTGAAAGCCACGCCATCGACAAACCTGAAATCCTCCCCACTGATAAATGTGTTCCTGATAAAATCATTGAAGATCCTCACCTGCAGCTCTTTATCTGTGATCACCTGGTTGTTCCGCTCCATTTGTTTTTTTTGCTGGGTGAATCTTTTTGCAAAACCTGCGTTGCGGATTGTCGACAATTTTTCTGGAAGGAGCACCATCGATGGCTGCAGTTCAGCCCTGGTCTGAGTATTTTGCCTCGGGTATGAATGGAACTGTATCGGGACCTCAACAAGCGACAATGTTTTAAACGGATAAGGTGTTGAGAAATTTGTCTCCAGCTCACGCATGATACCCGAGATCATTGTTGGAAGTGTATCGCTTATTTCGTTAAGCACCTTTTTATAGTAATCATGGCCCGGATAATAATAGGTGTAATATTGAATCGAATCGATCCTGAGTGAATCCTTCATGTAATTTCCTATGGCGAGGGTCATACCGGGCAAGGGGCTGTCTGGTTCGAAGATCGTGTAACCTCCTGATCTCTTGCTCTGCCCCTGTGAGATTGCAGTAAGCCCGGTTTCATCTTTGACTCTTAACGTGTAATTTGAAAAGTCTATCTTAAGTCTTGCAGGATTCGATGGGTAATAATTCAGCCCTGCAACAGGATACCAGTGCGATTCGGGAGTAAGCAGCACATAATCTTCTCTCAGGAAAGCCTGTTGCTTGCTCACATTGACCATCGCAGCCATATATCTGTTTTCCTTCATGTTATCGCTGAAATCAGGGAAGCAGAATGCTTCATTTATTCCACCTTCGTAATCGATGATTACGGTGTCAGTCATCCCGTTAGCCAGCGGTTTCTGAGGCAATATTTCAAGAATATGTTTTGTCCTTTTAAATTCGGAATTTCCGGTTGTGATCTTTACAGATTTAACTGTCAGTTCCGGATTGAGGGAGAAAATATAGGAATCCAGCGGATCAGGGTTGTTATTGCTGATTGACATCTCAGCGTGGCCCCGGATCAATTCACCTTCATGTGAAATGTCGATTGCAGCCCTGGTTACATCCGCATATTTCCTGTCTTCGAATTTTCTGTTCGTCTCAATTACCTGTTCTTTTGTTCTTATATTTTTTTGGTATATGGATAAGGTATTCCATGCGCAGACAGCAGCGATGCAGGTAAACACTATGGTTGAGAATGCTGAAAAGATGGTATGGGGTTTGGACTGTGGAAGCCTTTTGAACAGGAGAACGGTGCCGAAGACGAGAGCCGATCCGAGTGAAAAGTACAATATTCTCTGGTTGAGAATTAGCTGCAGGTTATCGAAACCCGTCATGCCTGAACTGAATACCGGTATGCCGAACGCCATGTAATCGAAAATCGAACCCATCCTGTGCCACAGGTAGAACATATCGAGAGCTGCAATACCGAGAAGGAGCAGGAAGGTCAAGGCCTGGTTGCGTATTACAGACATCATCAGAAAAGCAAACCCGAGGCTGAAAAGTATTGTCGGCACGGCTATTATGAGCAGATAATACAAATAAGACATAATATCGACAGTCATTTTAGACGATATTATATTCACTGTCAGTGCGATGCCAAGGATCAATATGTCAAGTCCAAGAAAAAGTCTTAGAATCCCCCATGTCTTTCCCAGCACATATTCGAGGTTCGACATCGATCTGGTATAAAGCACCTCATTGGTATCGAGTTTCTTGTCGCGTTTCAGAAAATCCGCCGCCAGGAAAATCACAACAATTGCCTGGCCAATGTTAAGAAGGTAAAGATTAATCAGCGGTACCGATGAAGGGATCGATACCAGTTCCCAGTCTTCTTCCCCGACGGGAGAGAAGACACCTATATTCATAAATGTGAATATAAAAAGCGCCCCGAGAGAGAACAGCCTGAAAAACCAGCTTCTTCTTAAAGTCCGGGCTTCATATTTTGCAACGGTGCTAATATTGTTTAAAAATGACATCAGCTGGCTTTTTTCATTCTAAGGTATCGGTATGGAGCTTATGTTCCATATAATAAACATATGCATGTTCAATATTCGGAATTACCGGGGTGCCCTGGTATTCAGGGGCTTCATCTGCGACAATCTGAACTTCCCAGCCTGTTTCAGACGGGATGGTCGATATCACATTATATTTCTCCTTCACATTTTCATATTGTTCGGGAGTGAGATTGAGCCTGAAAACATGTCCTTCGGCAATGTTCACAAGGTTTTCGGGTGATCCGGAGAATACGAGTTCACCGCGGTTCAGCAGAGCCATTCCCTGGCATGTCGATGAAATATCCCCCACGATATGTGTCGAGAGGATGATAGTAACATCATTCTGGCTGAGCTGTGAAAGAATATTCCTGAACCTTATCCTCTCATCCGGGTCGAGGCCCGTCGTGGGTTCATCGACTATGATGATTGAAGGATTGCCGATGAGCGCCTGCGCAATGCCAAGCCTCCTCTTCATTCCTCCCGATAGCCTGTTTGCCTGTCTGTCGCGCACTTCAAGCAGCCCGACCTGGTCGAGCAGCCTGTCAACCTCGGCTTGCCTTGCTTTCCTGTTTTTTAATCCGGCAAGAGATCCTGAATAATCGAGAAATTCCCATGTCTTGAGGGCGCTGAAAAACCTGAAATCCTGGGGCAGGTAGCCAAGCATTTTCCGGATCTTCTCCCTGTGCTTCTGGATATCGAGCCCGTTCACAATAACAACCCCTGATGTCGGCTTCATAAGAGTCACCATGATCCTCATAAGGCTCGACTTGCCTGCCCCGTTAGGACCGAGGAGTCCGAACATGCCGGTGCCGAATTCCAGGTTTATGTCATTCAGGGCCTGATTCCCGTTTTCGTATATTTTATTCAGTCCCCTGATTTCAATTTTCATAGGTAACGGGGTAATTGTAAATTTGACGCTATAAAGACGTAATTAATTTCAAATGTTGCAATAAATATTTGTGTTTAATAACATTTTCCATTCTATACATCCTTTGTCGCGCAGTTCTCTGAAGTTTGCTTTTATTTTGAAAGTACTTTGAATTGCAAAGCTACGATATCCTTTTTAATAAACAAATAATATTTTTCTACTTTTGTGTAGTCTAATAATCCCGGGATGGCCTATCAGAAAAATAAAAGGAAAATCATAAACGACCCTGTTTATGGTTTTATAGGCATACGCAACGACTTCATTTTTGATCTTATCGAGCATCCCTGGTTTCAGCGCCTCAGGAACATAAAGCAGCTTGGGCTTACCAGCTTTGTTTACCCCGGCGCAAACCACACGCGCTTTCAACACGCCGTGGGAGCCCTTCACCTGATGTGCATGGCGCTGGAGACCCTGAAAAGCAAAGGGATCTGCATCTCTGCTGAAGAAGAAGAAGCGGCCTGTATTGCAATTCTTCTTCATGATTGCGGGCATGGTCCTTTTTCGCATGCTCTCGAGACCTCCATCATAAACGACATTACCCACGAAGATATCTCATTGCTGCTTATGAGGAAGCTCAACGAGCAATACGGCGGAAGGCTTACACTTGCACTCGATATCTTTTCGGGAACATACCGGAGGAGGTTCTTTCATGAGCTTATAACCGGCCAGATCGACATGGACAGGCTCGATTATCTTATGCGCGACAGCTTCTTTACCGGTGTGATCGAAGGCTCAGTGGGGTTCGACAGGATAATAAGCATGCTCAATGTGGAGGATGAAGGGCTTGTGGTGGATGAAAAGGGAATTTATTCGCTTGAAAAGTTCCTGATTGCACGCAGGCTCATGTACTGGCAGGTATACATGCATAAGACTGTCCTGTCATCGGAAAGCCTGCTGATGAAAGTGCTTAAACGTGCAAAGGAGCTTGCAGTTACAGGAATCGACCTGTATTCAACTCCCGCTCTCAGGTTCTTCCTTTACAATAAAATAGGCAGGAACGATCTGTTCTTTGATGGTAAGTTTACCCCGGGGCTAATTGCTTTAAACTTCACAAGACTGGATGATTCAGATATAATGGTATCGGCTAAGTACTGGAACGACATTGACGATAAAGTCCTCTCTGATCTTTCGAAAAGGCTTGTAAACCGCGACCTTTTTGCAATAGAGCTCCAGAACGAGCCGTTTGATGAGAACAGGATAAATCAATTGCGGGACTGTGCTGCCAAAAGACTGGACATTGATCCCGGATTAACAGGTTATTATGTTTTTACAAGCAATATTTCAAACCTGGCCTACACACCTGAAGCTCCTGAAGTTAAGATATTGCTTAAG
>JBLNAO010000368.1:0-7914 GCA_050259395.1 Chloroflexota bacterium | reverse complement strand
ACAGGCTTCTGCGTCAATGCGGTGGTGCCAACATTCCATACTGCATTTATTGCCGTATGATTGAGAAACATGCTGTCGCTGAAATAGACTGTTCCGGCATTGATAGGTGCGATTCCAAAACCTCCCCGTATCGGGATAATCAGCGCACCCGTAAGCACCAGGAATGTGAGCATCCCTGGAACCAGCGGCCTCATCCTGTCAAAACTCACAAAATGCCTGTGAATGAACTTATTATATGTCCAGATAAATAAAGCGCTTATCGCAATCATTGCAAAAACCAATACAATGATTTTAAGCGTGCTCACCGATGCCATTGCTTCACCCGGTGTCTTCAGGTAAAAAACAGGAGTGTAATCCATCCTGAATCCCCAGTAAGAATAAAGGCTTGCATCAGCAACAACTATGAGAGAAGAAAATATTACAAGAAGATACGTATAGTATTTTAAAAAAAAGCCGTACCAGCGGCTGGCAAAATAAAGGGAAGGAATTATCAGGAGGAACGGCAGAATAAGGTAATAACCCATTGTAGAAATATCGAGCATGATACCATGCGAAAAGGTGCGCAGCAGTCCTGTCATACTTTCATGAAAGGAAACATTATGCTGAAAGATGATGAAGAACAGGCGCGCGAAGAAGAAAAACACAAGCCACCATCCGGCATAGATAAATAGTGAAAGCAACCTCTTCTTCATATTCTTCCGGGATTAGTCAGGGCTGCCTTCTTCGAGCCTTTGTAAAACATCACTAATGAAACTGTAATTATTATCATCCCCGATACTGTAAGCCATTCGGGATTCTCATCCGGCACAAGGAGCCAGCTGAGTATTGCCCCGACAACCGGGATGATGAACTTGAACAAATTCAATTCAGATACTTTTACCCCGGGGCGCTGCAAAAGCCTGAACCAAATCGAGAATGCAGCAGCAGCCATAAAGCTGAGCCATATCAGATCATACCAGTATACCGCAGGGAAAGAAAGGCTGTGCAAGCCTTCCATCGGTATCGAAAGAAGATAAAGGATCAAACCTCCTGAAAAAAGTGAAAATGAGCTCAGCACAAAGGGATTAAGTTCTTTCCCTTTGACAGCAACAACCACGTTACTGGTCGCTGTCCCGATATTTGCTATCAGTATCATCAGAACTCCAAGAAGTTCGCTTATGGCTCCGAACCTGAAAGCCTGCCTTCCGGCGCTTATAAGGATAACACCTGAAATTCCCGAAACTATTGTTACAATCTTCTGTTTTGTCAGCCTGTCCTCCTTATGCATTATATTGGCAACAACAGCTGTTACAAGTGGTTGCGAACCTACGATCACTGCACCCAGGGCTCCCGGAACCAACTCGAGTCCCTGGTAGAAAAAAGCATAATTCATGAACATCTGAAGGAAGGTGACCCAGGCTATGACTTTCCAGTTGCCTGTTATCATTCTTATGTAAGCCGAAGGCCTGATAGTGAAAGGAAGAATCATCAATCCGGCGAGAATAAATCGTATCCCTGCAAAATGAAAGGGAGAGTCGTATTGGAGGCCGATCTTGATGCTTGCGTAAGCTGTCGACCAGAGAAGGCATGCAATGACAGCCCAGAAAATTGTGTTCCCCTTACCGTACAACTGAAATGATTTTTGCGCCAAATATAGAAAATTATTTATCTGCCGGAACCGCTGACTTTATTGTGTTCCAGTCCGGAGCATCAGCTCCGAGCAAATTCTTCACAAAGAAATCACGCCTTTTCCTCTCTCCGTAAGCTCCTCCGCTCGTATGCTTCTGCCCCGGCAGAAAGACATATTCAAAATCTTTATCCGCCTTGATCAGCGCGTTAACAAGCTGTTCGGTCGAAGCCGGATCGACATTGTTGTCGAGCTCGCCGTTCAGCAGAAGAAGCTTCCCCTTAAGCCTCCAGGCATTGTCGATGTTTGATGACAATGAGTACTGCTCCCCTACAGGCCACCCCATCCATTGCTCGTTCCACCACATCTTGTCCATCCTGTTGTCGTGACAGCCGCAGGATGCCACGGCAACTTTATAGAATTCAGGGTGAAAAAGTACTGCACCCGCTGCATTCTGTCCCCCTGCCGAAGTGCCGTAAACACCAACTCTCTCAATATCCATATACGGGAATTCCTTTGCAGCTGCCTTCATCCAGAGAATGCGGTCGGGAAAGCCTGCATCGGCAATGTTTTTCCAACAAATGTCATGGAAGGCCCTCGAACGGTTAGATGTGCCCATGCCATCCACCTGCACAACGATGAAACCCAGCTCTGCGAGCTGATGCATACCTGCTACAAGGGAGCGGAAGCTTTTCGGGACGAAGCTGCTATGCGGGCCTGCATAAATATTTTCAATAACAGGGTATTTTCGCAACGGATCGAAGTTCATCGGCTTGATAATTATTCCCCAGATATCTGTAACGCCATCGCGCCCCTTAGAAGTGAAAACCTCCGGAAGCCTGATGCCTGTTTTAAGCAACTCTGTTATATCGGCTTTTTCAAGATCCATCAGCTTCTGTCCATCCTTAGCGCTGCGAAGAACCGTTATTGGCGGCATGTCTACCCTCGACCATGTATCAACAAAGTAATCGTAATCATTCGAAAAATAGGCCGTATGTGTACCTTCCCCGTCTGTAAGCCTGGTCAGTCCGGAACCGTCGAAATTGATCATGTAGTAATGAACAAAATAAGGATCTCCGGGCTCTTTCCCGCTTGCCTGGAATATAATCCGGCGGTTCTTTTCATCCACATTGGTGACTCCCCTCACTAGCCAGTCGCCTGAGGTGATCTGGTTCTTCACCTCACCTGTTTGCGAATCATACAGGTAAAGGTGATTCCAGCCATCCCTTTCCGAAGCCCAGATAATTTCACCTGTTGAATCTATATTATGCCTGTAATGCTTTCCACTGTAATCGATGAAAGTTGGGGATGTCTCGTTGACTATAACCTTCTGCCTGCCGGTTGTTGCATCCACTCTTATCACCTGGTAAACCTGGTGACCTCTCTGGTTGTATTCAAAGGTGAAATGAGAATTGTCGGCGCTCCACCTTATATCATTCAGGGAATACTGATTAGGGATTATACTGTCACTTAATTTAATATGCTTCCTCTGAACCGCATCGAACAGCTGGGGGTACTTCTGGGGAATGGCATCACCGGGCTTCTGGTATTCATAAGAAAAATGCCTCGGTTGCAGCTGGTCAGCCGGTGATGATTCCACATAATGTATCATGTGCTTTTCTGCAGGTATCACCCGGTAAGCAACGATCTTTTTAGAATCTCCCGACCACCTGATGAAAGAAGAATAATAATTACCCGTGCCGCCATCGTAGCTCAGCCTGTATTCCTTTTTGTCGTCGTTCGATCTTATGTATACATTATAATCTCTGATAAAGGCGGTCCATTTTTTATCCGGAGACAGCACAGGTTCATTGGTGGTTTCATCCCTGAACCCCCAGTCCCAACCGTTCTGCTGAATCCTTGAAGCAACTTTTTCGCGCTTCACAAGGCTGTAATCCTTAAGATTGCATATCCAGTTATAGCCGTCGTAAACAAATGCGAAGCTAACCTGCCTGTCTGAAAAAAGCACATTGGTGATCGGCAGCTTTCCCGGCACTGCTTTATTGCCCGTCTCAGCGGTGAGCGATTTTGCAAATTTCACCTGGTCGAAAGCCTGCCGCCTTGTCTTAAGCCTGGCGTTCACAATAATGTATTCCTTGCCCGAAGGAGTGTTATTCTCATAAAAGAACATAGGAGTATTTCCGATCCAGTTTGGCCTGACGTCGGAGTAAAACACTTTTCCTGAGACGATTGAATTGAGGTTGTCGGCACGTTTATAATCTTCAGGAGTGACCTGCGATTTTGCAGTTATCTGAGTGAAAAGCAGTAACACTACCGCATTAAAGGCAATTTTCTTCATGGGCTTTGCAGAAGGTTAATTTTGTTGCATAAATGTAACAGAATGACATTAAATTTTTGATTTCAAACGATCATATTATTTAATAGATTTGTTTAATGTTCACAACATGAAAGATGACTATTGCTGAATATATTGCTGATCAGTTGCTTAAAGCGGGAGTGAAATATGTTTTTGGCATTCCCGGAGGCCCTTCGATACCGTACATGGAAGCTTTACGGACAGCCGGAATAGAATTCATTCTCACATCGAATGAAGCTTCTGCAGGCATAATGGCCGATGTCACCGCACGCATCACCGGAACACCCGGGATTTGTCATGCAACGTTCGGCCCCGGCGCCACAAATATCTCAACAGGCGTCGGCGAAGCATTACTCGACAGGTCACCTGTAATCGTACTCACCAGCGAAATGTCAGATGAGATGAAAGGCAGGACGACCCAGATGAACATCGATCATCAGAAGCTCTTTGAGCCTGTTACCAAAGCAACATTCAGACTTGACAGGGAAAATGTCCGTGAAGTTATGGAGTCTGCGCTTGCGATTTGCAGGCAGGAATATCCCGGACCGGTCCACATTGGCCTTCCTGTGGGAATTTCTGATTTTGAAGTACCTGAAGTCAGGGAAATTTCAATACCGGGTGAAGTGATTAACCATCATAACGACATTCAGAAGATCATTTCACTTATGGAGAATTCGAGAAAGCCGTTAATGGCTGTTGGGTTGACCACAGTTAGGTTTGGCCTTGCGCCGGCTTTCCGCCTTTTCATTGAAAAATTCAACATGCCTGTGGTGCTCACACCCATGGCTAAGGGAGTTCTCGATGAGGATCATCCGTGCTACGCAGGTGTGCTGTTCCACTCACTGAGCGATTACCTGGAGGATGTTTTTGAAAATACTGACCTTGTAATCGGATTTGGGTATGACCCTGTTGAATTCAATTATGAATCGTGGGTCCCTGATGTTCCCGTAGTCCACTTCGATGTCAAAGAAACGGATCTGCCGGATTCACCGAACTATCACCGGTTCACCGGGGAGCCCGATGAGTGGTTCAGAGTCCTTGGGAACCTGAACCCAGGCTCGCTTATTTTCAATCATTCACTGGTGAAAGGAGTACGTGATGAGATGGAATCAGTGTTCAATGGGTTTACCAGCCATTTCGGGCCTTCAGCTGCACTGAATGTTCTTCAGCAGGAGCTTCCCGATGATGTTATCCTCACCGCAGATGTCGGTTCACATCTTCATCTCCTGGGCCAGTTCTGGAAAACTAAAGGCAGGAATAACTTAATTATTACAAATGGCTGGTCAGGCATGGGCTTCGGCCTTCCGGCTGCGCTTGCCGTCAGGCTGAATAAGCCTGACTCCACTGTAGTGTGCATCACCGGCGATGGAGGCTTTCTGATGATGGCGGGGGAAATTATAACGGCAAAAAGATATAATCTCCCCGTGATAGTTGTCGTATTCTCCGACGGTGAGCTTAACCTGATCAAGGTTAAACAATCCTGGAAAGAGCTCCCGCCCTATGCCACGATTCTGTACCAGGGCGACCTGTTCGACTCCGATTCCTTCCTGGGTGTAAGGGTCATCCGGGCAGATTCGACAGATACGATGAGATCGGCTGTGACTGAAGCGTTATCACTCAGCGAGCCGGTAATCATCAATGCCGTGATCGATCCTGAAGATTACAAATGGATGATAGTGAAGAGGTAAACTCCTGCGACCGGGTTGTGGTTATTCTTTCTTCTCCTTTTTGGCTTTGGGTTCCTTAGTTGCTTTGGGTTCTTTTTCTGCCTTTCCGTTTTTTTCCTGTTTGACGGTTTTTTCCACCTTCTCAGCCTTTTCAACTTTCGGCTTATGCTCTTTTGCAACAGGAGCCTTGGTTTCCTTCACTTCAGGCTGCGGCTTTTCCTTCTTTTCCTTTGCAGGTTTCTTTTCAATCACAACTTCACGGGGTTTTATTGCAGCCTTGTCAACATTCTTCTTCGGGCGTCTTACGCCATATGTTCCGAGTATAATTTTACCTCGTCTGGATTTTTTATCACCTTTTCCCATATAAGTTGTTATTAAGTTTAATAAAGACTGTACAAAAGCAATAACAAAGGTAATAATTTACAATTAAGACAAAAGATAAAAGTGTTAAGACAAAAGTAAATCAACATTTTAAAATATTCATGGTACTTATAAATACCTGACTTTTATCTTTTTACTTTTGTATTTTATCTTTTGAACTACAGATTATGACTTACTGTGAATACCTTAAAACCATAACAGGTGAAGCGCTCGAGCTTCATAAGGAATACCACGACAATCATTACGGCTTCCCGCTGGATGACGACAATCTTCTTTTTGAAAGACTGATGTTCGAGGTAAACCAGGCAGGGCTGAACTGGATACTCATCCTGAAAAAACAGCATAATTTCCGTCGCGCATTCGATAATTACATCATAGAAAATGTTGCAGGTTACGGAGAAAAGGATTTCCAAAGGCTGATGAACGATCCTGGTATAATAAGGAACCGGCTTAAGATCAGAGCGGCAATCGACAATGCGAATATTTTGCTTGGCATAAGGAAAGAATACGGGTCCTTCAAGATCTGGCTGGACAATAATGCAGAAAAAATGCATTCGCTTGAAGACTGGACAAAGCTCTTTAAAAAAACTTTCAGGTTCACCGGCGGCGAGATAGTGAATGAGTTCCTGATGAGCACAGGGTATCTCCCTGGTGCGCATCACCCGGATTGCCCGGCTTACAAAAAAATAGATTGGATAAAATCCGGCAAGCCGGGTAAAAAACCTTTGTGACCTTTGCGAAAACCCATGTGTTCCTCCTTTAAGGAACACTCACAAGTATCATCTTCGGCGGAAAACATTAACTTTGCAAACTTTTATGAACTAATTATTTATGCAGAATCTCAATGATTTAAGACTGGCTGTCCTCATCGATGCCGATAATATTCCATATGTAAACGTTAGGGGCATGCTGGAGGAAATAGCCAAATATGGCACACCTACTTTCAAAAGGATTTATGGTGACTGGACAAGGCCGACAGTATCCGGCTGGAAGTCTGTACTGCTTGAAAATGCAATAACTCCCGTTCAGCAATACAGTTACACGAAGGGAAAGAATTCGACCGATTCGGCGCTTATCATCGATGCTATGGATATTCTTTATTCAGGGCGGGTGGATGGTTTTTGTATAGTGTCAAGCGACAGCGATTTCACAAGGTTGGCCACCAGGCTCAGGGAGGCAGGGATGAGGGTTTTCGGCATCGGCGAAAGAAAAACACCGCATCCGTTTATTACCGCATGCGACAAATTCATTTACCTGGAAATACTGTCACAATCAGGCCAGCCTGACCAGTCACAAGACCCAAAGAAACGGAAGAGCAAGGTAATTGTGAAGAAGAGGAAAAGCCTTGCTCCTGAACCGGCTCCCCAGGATCCTATGCAGGTTGTGCGCAGGCTGATTTCATCTTCGATCAGCGACCTTGCCGATGAGAACGGATGGGCATTCCTGGGCGATGTCGGGAACCTGATACTTAAGAAACAGCCTGATTTTGACCCAAGGAACCACGGCTTCACAAAGCTGACTCCTTTGATAAAATCGCTCGATTTCGAAATTGATGAAAGAGAATCGGGGCAGAATAACATCAGGCATATTTATATTAGGAACAGGAAATAGGCGGAGCCGGGTGACTGGTTCAGGTTGAAGGAACCGTGCTCGGTCTTTGTTTAAGGGAATAGCGCTGAACGATGAAAGTTTACGACGGAATAAAAAATCGACCGAAATCGTTTTGCTTAACGGGTAATATACAAAAAAAATCCTTTTTAAACAAGCAAACTTATTGCATTAAAACCTCAAAAACTTATTTAATCACAATATATTAAGTGGTTTTTATTTTTACTTCTCGAAAATAAATATGACCTTTGTAAATGTTTTATAAATACTTTAATTTTTTCGAATTATGAACATTTACGTAGGAAGTCTTCACTTCAAAATGAATGAAGCAGAAT
>JBLNAO010000367.1:0-2691 GCA_050259395.1 Chloroflexota bacterium | reverse complement strand
ACAACACCCGTTTTGTATTTGAATGTCATATACTGTGCGCCATTGTAGCCTTTCGGTATTATTTCACACGGGGCAGAGCCATCCATGCCGATAGCGGCCTGGGCTATGTCGAACATGTGTGCTCCCCAGTCAGCAGTGTAACCGTTTCCTGTTTCCAGGTACCAGCGCCATGCACCCCAGAGTGTTTCGTTCTGAACCGGGTCGAGGGTGATCTGTGGAGCCAGGTCGGAGTTGTACATGATCTTGCCGTCATTGAGAGGGCCGAGCCACAGGTTCCAGTTAAGGTTTGCAGGTATCGGCTGTGCAGGAAGATCGAGGGGCTTCGGTGGATCGCCAACTTTTGCATAGATCTTTTCAATGTGTCCGATTGCGCCTGCCTGTACAAGCTCAATAGCTTTCTGGAATTCCTTGCTTGAACGCTGCTGGCTGCCAACCTGTACAACCCTCTTGTTATCGTTGGCGACTCTTGTCATCGTCTGAGCTTCCTTAATTGTGTATGAAAGAGGCTTCTGAACATAGACATCCTTGCCTGCCTGGCATGCATGAATTGTCATGAGGGCATGCCAGTGGTCCGGTGTTACAACCTCGACGATGTCGATGTCCTTGCGCTCGAGAAGCTGCTCATATTGTTCGTATGTATCGCAACGGGGTGCAAGTCCGAGTGTTTTCTGCCACTCCTCCACTCTTTTTTTGAAACGCTGCTGTTTTATTGTGTCGACATCGCAGCATGCAACAACCTGGAGTCCTTTAACACCTGCAAAGCCGCTGAAATCGCTAAGCGCCTGGCGGCCAAGACCGATTGTGCCCATAATAACGCGGTCGCTCGGGGCTATGCGAACGCCATTGATCACATAACTCGGAAGAATGGTAAGGCCGGCAAGGCCAATGCCTGAAAGACCGAGAAAATCACGGCGGTTCAGTCCTTTACTTGTTTTTTCTTTCATATCACCTTATTGTTTGTAGGTTTTGGGTTAAAATTTTAGTTACGAAATATATGAAAATATTGTAATCAATTCGAGAGGTCAATAGGATTTTAAATATCTTTAACTGAATTCTTGTTGTCCGGAGCATTTCAGATCATTATATGTATCAGCAAAATATTTCCCTTCTGGTTTATCAATTCATAAACGGAAAATAATATGGAAACTCTCCGGGCGCTGTTGTTTGTGCCGCAGCACTGATATTAATCTGACCTGATTTACCACAACAGGAAAAAACTGATCAAAATATAATATCTTTCATCACTCAATTGAAACTGATGCGTGTCATCTTTTCTGCCTGCCTGATGTTTGTATTAATTAATTGCGGCTTTTCGCAATATGTCTTTGACAATCAGGATGATACAGCTCTTACTAAACGGATCAATGAGAAATCATTCAGCATAAATTACAGGATGCTGCCCTCCCTTGCCCGTTATGAAAAAAGATACAGCATCCTGAAAAACTACAATGACGATTACCGGAATATCGAGATCAATTATCAGATCCAGAATTTCATTTCGGCAAAAGGATATAATGATTCATCGATGCTGAGCAGCTTCAGGCTTGTGAGTGAATCAAACAATGCGGTTCAGGGTGACCTTACAGGCAGGAAGGAAATATTCTACGGCGCATGGAGGAATAGGGTCACAGCCAGCACTTCGGAAAATGAGATTGCGGAATCGATGGCAGAAGGAACAGAGGCACTGATCGATCTCGGCTTCAAAGATTTCGGGAATGACTTCCTGCCTTTTATAACGGGGCTGATGGAAGAACAACATATAGTTAATTACGACAATGCCAGGACGAAGGCGTTCGGTCGTGGCTCCAGGGGAGCTGTAACATCTCTCCGGATCCTCAACGCGCTGAATGCCCAAAACACCGGGCTGAATTTCGGAGTGTGCCGTGATGTTCATGAGATGGGACGCGAGCTTCTGAAAACAATGGCAGAAACGTGGTATGGCCATTTTCATCCGGAGGTCAAAGCTGATTTCGATGATTATATTTTCCTGCAGTCGTGGACAACCAATAAATCGCAGCATGTAACCATTTCGCTTATAGATCCTCTTGAGACAAAAAAAGTATACGAGCTCGACTGGGGAAGAGTGATCGAGAGAAAAAGCAATGCAGGATATGACAACGGAAGGTTGTATGGAAACACTTATAGGATATGGCGATTCGACAAAAGGAAGAAAATAACAGTTCCCGTGGATTTCAGGCGGACACATTTCGGGAAGATCATCGATGAAAATATCCTCTCCCGTGAAGAATACCTGCAATTCAACGGCATTTACGACGAAGAATTTTATTCCTCGGCCGGTTACACCAAGGAAACAGGAAGATACGGCGCACTTAGTATCTCAGCAGGAAGTTATAATCCGGCACAGCATTATTTACTTGCAGGCTGGCATTTCCGGACAAAACCGAAAAAAATAACCTCTTTCCTGAATCACTCCAGCCTTATAGCCCTGCAGAGCGCAGTTCATGAAGATACAAGGAAGAAACAGTTCCTCTATCCGCAGGTGCCCTGGCAATTTGCAGCAAGCATCATGGGGATACCCAGGATAATATCGAAATTTGCTACTTCAAAGCTCAGGATTGCCAGGAATCTTTCTGTAAATGCATACTTCAACCAGCAATTTGACGCTTTCCTTATCGGGAATTCATTTTACGTAGATGACAGTTCAGACAGGAACGACCTTTCAGGTTCTGG
>JBLNAO010000366.1:0-15298 GCA_050259395.1 Chloroflexota bacterium | reverse complement strand
AAACTATCAGGATATAAGTTTCTCAGGCAGCATCCAATAATTTATAAAGGTGACCTGACAGGTCTTAACTATTTCATTGCTGATTTTTACTGTCATGAAAAAAGAGCTGTGATCGAACTTGACGGAAAAATACACGACCAAACTGCTGAATATGACCAATTCAGGGACGATCAGATGAAGATGATGCAAATCAAGGTGCTGAGAATTAAAAACGAAGAAGTATCAGACATGAAGGCTGTTTTGAAGAAGATACTTTCTTTCCTGGAAAGCGTTCAGGAAACACAAACCAGGAATTAACTAAGAAGCAGGATATTCCCCTCTTTACGAAGTAGAGAGGGGACACAGGGGTGAGTCTCTGAATTCTCTTTGACGAACCTTGATAAATCTTTGACGAATTTTAAAATTTACTTCTCCTTCACACGCAACGTGGTACATCAATTTATCGTCTATTATACTGAAAAGGGGATTGAAAATTATCAGTTTCAATACTCCGCCATAGATAAAATATTTGACGGGTCATTAAAAATTTATTCAATTGTTTGATTATTTACATAAAAAAGCCTTATTTTTGCGTTCCAAAATTGGCGACTCGATTTATTTATGGATAAATAATATTTTAGTAAGAGACATGTATTTAACAACAGACAAAAAGCAGGAGTTATTCAAGACATTTGGTTCATCAGAAGCAGATACAGGCACTGCAGAAGGCCAGATAGCTCTTTTCTCATACAGGATTAATCACCTTACCGAACACCTGAAAAAGAACAAGAAGGATTTCAGCACTCAGCAGGCTCTTATCAAGCTTGTAGGTAAGAGGAGAAGGCTTCTTGACTATCTCAAAGTAAAAGATATCGAGAGATATCGCGAAATCATCAAGGCATTGAAACTGCGTAAATAAAAACTGAAAAAAGGCAATCTAGGTTGCCTTTTTTCATATAGTTTTTAACTACTTTTACGCATTAATTGCCATAAAATCACATACATAAATGTTCAATATTAAACGTAAAACGATTGATCTCGGCGACGGGAGAACAATTACACTTGAAACCGGAAGAATGGCAAGACAGGCTAATGGAGCTGTCCTGCTTACAATGGGTAAAACCATGCTTCTTGCAACAGTTGTATCTGCAAAGGAGGCAAAAGAAGATACCGATTTCATGCCCCTGTCTGTGGAGTACAAGGAAAAATATGCTTCATCCGGGCGTTTCCCGGGTGGTTTTCTTAAGAGGGAAGCCAGGCCTTCAGATTATGAAATTCTTATCTCAAGGCTGGTTGACAGGGCGCTCCGTCCTCTCTTTCCTGACAATTATCACGCAGAAACATTCGTAACAATCAACCTTATTTCGGCGGACATCGACACGATGCCCGACGCACTTGCAGGGCTTGCTGCTTCAGCAGCACTCGCTGTCTCGGATATTCCCTTCAACGGACCGATCTCAGAGGTAAGGGTTGCACGAATCAACAACAAGCTTGTGGTCAACCCCACGGCATCACAGCTTAAGGAAGCAGATATTGACTTGCTGGTCGGTGCCACTTACGATAACATCCTCATGGTTGAGGGAGAAATGAAAGAGGTTTCAGAAGCCGAAATGCTTGAGGCTCTCAAAGTAGCTCATGATGCAATTAAAGTTCACTGCAAGGCTCAGACTGAATTCGCGGAAGAGGTCGGAAAAACCGTAAAACGTGAATATAATCATGAGGTGAATGATGAGGAGATGAGGAAGAAAGTGTGGGCAGAAACATACGATAAATGCTATCAGGCTGCCAAACTTTCGACTGATAAACATGCCAGGCAGGATGCCTTCGATAATATAATTAAGGAATTCCTTGCTCAGTTTTCTGAAGAGGCGCAGGTTAATGAGGCTGTGATAAAAAGATATTATCATGATGTGCTGAAGGAAGCTTCAAGGCGTCTCGTACTGGATGAAAACACAAGGCTCGACGGTAGAAATCCAAAAGAGATCAGACCAATACTCTGTGAGGTTGATCTGCTTCCCGCAACACATGGGTCCGCATTTTTTACAAGAGGTGAAACACAGTCGCTGACTACAGTCACTCTCGGAACAAAACTCGATGAAAAAATCATCGACGATGTGCTCAACCAGGGAACTGAGAAATTCACCCTTCATTACAATTTCCCTCCTTTCGCAACCGGTGAAGCCAAAGCTTCAAGGGGAATAAGCAGAAGGGAGATCGGGCATGGGAATCTTGCTCACCGCGCACTTAAAAACATGATGCCATCCGACGAAGAAAACCCGTATGCCATCAGGGTTGTATCAGATATTCTAGAATCCAACGGCTCTTCATCAATGGCAACAGTTTGCGCAGGCACACTTGCACTTATGGATGCAGGCATAAAGCTGAAAAAGCCCGTTTCAGGAATTGCAATGGGGCTTATCAAGGATACCAAATCAGAAAAATATGTGATCCTTTCGGATATTCTCGGTGATGAGGATCACCTTGGTGATATGGATTTCAAGGTTACAGGAACAAGAGATGGAATTACTGCAACCCAGATGGACATAAAGGTGGACGGACTTTCGTTCGACATCCTCACCAAAGCGTTGGCACAGGCCAATGAAGGAAGGATGCACATCCTTAACATAATGACACAGACTCTTGCCGAGCCTCGTCCCGATCTCAAACCGCATGCTCCGAGAATCGTAATGATGTCGATTCCGAAAGAGATGATAGGTGCATTGATTGGTCCGGGCGGAAAGGTCATCCAGGAGATTCAGCGCACCACAGGGGCTACAATCATCGTTGAAGAAGTTGACGGGCGTGGCGACGTGAATGTCTTTGGAGAAAATGAAGAAATTATCAGATCAGCTGTCGACTGGATCAAGAAAATCGTTGCTGTACCCGAAGTAGGTGAAGTCTACAAAGGCAAAGTAAAGACAATAGTCCAGTTCGGGGCATTTGTGGAAATACTCCCCAACAAGGACGGACTGCTTCACATTTCAGAGATCGAGTGGAGGAAAGTGGCTAAGGTTGAGGATGTCCTTAAAGAAGGACAGGAGATCGAAGTGAAGATTATAGATATCGAGCCAAAGACAGGGAAGTTAAAACTTTCGAGAAAAGCTCTCCTCCCAAAACCACCCAGGGAAGAAGGAGAAAGACATCACGAAGGTCCTGAAGGTGAAAGAAGACCGCATCACGACAGGTCTGAAGGTGACAGGAGGCCTCATCACGACAGGCAGGATGGCGACAGAAGGCCGCACAACGACAGGCCTGATGGTGGCAGAAAGCCTCACGACAAAGGTGAAAAATATGAATAAGGTGATCCCGCTGAGGCGGGATTTCTTATTTTTGGTAAATATTATTCCTGTTATTCCTGTATGAAGGTCCGGTATAATTATGTAGTCATTGAAGGAAACATCGGGTCGGGCAAAACAACCCTGGCCACCCGCATTGCGGAACAGTTCAATGCAAGGCTTATCCTTGAGCATTATGCAGATAACCCCTTCCTGCCGAAATTCTACAATGAACCCGAAAAATATTCCTTTCCACTGGAGCTTTCATTTCTTGCAAGCAGATACAAACAGCTTAAGGAGGAACTTGTGCCGCAGGACCTTTTCAAGTCGTTCACTGTTGCTGATTATTATTTCATGAAGTCACTTGTGTTCGCGGCTTCCACACTCGAAGGTGATGAATACAACCTGTACAGGCAGATTTTTTATATTATCTATGGTTCTTTGCCTAAACCAGACATCTTTGTATATCTGCACCTCAACCCGGAACGTCTCCTTAAAAACATAGAAAAACGGGGCAGGTCATACGAGAAAAGCATCAACGAAGGTTATCTTCAAAAAATTCAGGAAAGTTATTTTTCTTTTTTCAGGCAAAACCCCGATAATAAATATGTGGTAATCGACGTTAACACCCTGGATTTTGTTGCTAATGAAAGTCATTATCACAAGATAATCGAGATTATTTTTGAGAAAGATTACCCTGTGGGTCTCAATAAAGTGATTTTGTAATTCACCAGTGGACCCGGATGGTAATCGAATAAAGATTGAGGGGATTGATTTGAAATGATATCCGGATTATAATCGTCGGAATGTTGATTTTTCAATACAGTTATGAACCTTTGCACAGGTTTTCACTGATTTAATTGGATTTTTCAACAGAATTAATTAAAATTGTTTAACTAAAATTCTGATTTGTTGCCATTTATTCAAGAACTTTTTGCCGGTCCCTCTGTGTGAGATCAAATTTTGCAGAACTTATAACTATTTTATTTGTAGATTTGCACCTGACACTTTTTTTAACATTAAATTGATTTTTAAACAGATAAACACGCATCATAAACAAAAAAACACTTTTTAACTATGAAAAAATTCAGAAGCTATTTTATCCTTATCCTTGCCGCCGTCATCATGAGCAGTTGCAGCGGTCTGAATAAGATGAAGAAAAATGCCGGTCTGATCAAGTACGACGTTACTCCGAAAGTACTCGAGGCACATGGCGGAACAGTTAATGTAACAATAAAAGGCACCTTCCCGGAAAGTTACTTTGATAAAAAGACAACTTTGACGGCAACTCCGGTACTCACTTATGAAGGCGGGGAAACTGCTTTTGAAAACGTACAGGTACTTCAGGGTGAAAGTGTTTCGGCTAACAACAAGGTGATTACCTACAAAGGAGGCGAATTCACTTATACAAGCTCGATGCCGTTTAAAGATGCCATGAGGATCTCGCAGCTTATGCTGCAGGTTAAAGCAACAAGGGGTGCAAAAAGCCTGGATTTTGATCCGGTCAAGCTTGCTGATGGGGTAATTGCCACTTCAACTCTAGTTGAAAAAACTGGCATGCCGATCCTTATGAGAGACAAGTATGTAAGGGTTAATCCTGAAACACAGATTGCCGACATCAATTATTTGATTAACAGGGCTGATATCAGAAGCTCAGAACTGAAGGGAGAGGACATTGCTCTTCTCAAGCAGTACATCACGGATGTACAGGCTGCTCCAAATAAGGAGATGAAAGGCGTAGTCGTCAGCTCTTATGCTTCACCCGATGGTACGATGAAGATCAATGAGCCTCTGTCAAAGAAAAGAGGGACAGCTGCAGACAAATTCATTAAGAAGGAATTCTCAAAGGTAGAAGCTGCGAAAGCAGGTGATTTCTTTGATGAAATAACCACACCAGAAGACTGGGAAGGTTTCAAGGCAGAAGTTGAGAAATCAAACATCCAGGACAAGGACCTCATTCTCCGCGTTCTGTCTATGTATTCAGATCCTGATGTACGCGAAAGGGAAATCAAGAACATGTCGGCTGCTTACGATCAGCTGAAAACAGACATTCTTCCCAAACTAAGAAGGTCAAAGATTTCTGTTAACACAGACGTTATCGGCCGCAGCGACGAGGAAATAGTTGCACAGATGAAATCCGACCCGAAAGTTCTGAGCGTTGAGGAACAGCTTCGCGCTGCATTCCTTGCACAGGATCTTAATGAAGCTCTCAAATTCTACCAGGTTGCCGCCACCAACAATCCTAAAGATGTCCGCGCTATCAATAACGTAGGTTACACCTATATGATGCTTGGCAAGACTGACGATGCTATTGCAGCATTCGAAAAAGCAAGGGCAATCGAGAACAACGACGTTGTAAAAAACAACCTTGGAATGGGTTCACTTGCTAAAGGTGATGTCCAGAAAGCTCTCGAATATTTCAATTCGATGACAGCTGCAACCCCTGAGTCAAAATGGGGACTTGGAACCATTGCAATTATACAGGGTAAATATGATGAGGCTGTTAACTTCTTCGGCACAGAGCCCAGCTTCAACCTTGCTCTCGCACAGGTTCTCAAAGGTGATGTCAACAGGGCTAAAACCACGCTTGACAATGTGAAAGATGCAGCCAAAACAGGGAAACCTGCATACCTGAAAGCAGTTGTCGGCGCTCGTCTCGATGACAAGAACTACATGCTCAACAGCCTGCGTGATGCAATCGCCGCAAACGGGAGCTGGAAAGGTTTTGCAAAAACAGACCTTGAATTCGGCAAATTTTTCAGCGACGACACATTCAAGTCAACTGTTCAGTAATCAGATATAGCATTTAACAAAAAAGGGCTCCGGAAGGGGCCCTTTTTTTATCCTTTACCATTCAACTTCCTGTTCACCTCCCACAGCACAATACCTGCACTGACTGCTATATTGAATGAATGTTTAACTCCGAACTGGGGGATTTCGAGGCATTGGTCGCATAAATCCACTACCTCCTGCGATACGCCGTTTACCTCATGGCCGAAAACCAGGGCATATTTCACTCCTTTTTCAATGGTGAAATCCTGCAGCTCTGTTGATCCCTCGGCTTGTTCGACAGCAATAATCCTGTACCCATTTTTTTTCAGCTCATTAATGGCATCGACGGTATCCTGAAAATATTTCCAGCGTACTGATTCGGTTGCACCCAGGGCTGTCTTCTGTATCTCCCTTGAAGGTGGCCTCCCGGTTATCCCGCACAGCCATACGGCTTCTGTGAGAAAAGCATCAGCAGTCCTGAAGACAGATCCCACATTGCTCTCGCTTCTTACATTGTCGAGGACTATCGTGAAAGGAGATTTTTCTGATTTCTGAACCTCTTCGGTCGTTTTTCTGTTTAACTCACTGTTGAGCAGTTTGCGCATCCTTTTTAATGCGAAATTATTAATAATATCATTAAAATTCACTACTTTGTAGACCGGGGTTCCCGGTATGTATCAGTAAATTAAACCTTATCAGTATGAATATCCACGAATTTCAGGGCAAATCGCTCCTTAAAGCATATAATGTTGCCATACAGGAAGGTTTTGTTGCGGAGACTCCCGGTCAGGCAGAAATTGCAGCCCGGCAGCTGAAAGAAAAATTCAACTCCCAATTTTATGTCATCAAAGCTCAGATTCATGCAGGAGGCAGAGGGAAAGGGGGAGGAGTGAAGGTTGCCAAAACTGTGCAGGAAGCAGGTGAAATTGCAGGCCGGATGCTCGGCATGCAGCTTGTCACTCACCAGACAGGACCTGAAGGGAAAAGAGTAAATAAGGTGCTTGTTGCCGAGGATGTTTATTATAAAGGTGTATCACCTGTCGTGGAATTTTATGTTAGCATTCTACTCAACAGGAACACGGGAAGGCATATTATAATGTATTCTCCCGAAGGTGGAATGTCGATTGAGGAAGTGGCCGAAAAAACTCCTGAAAAAATATTCACGGAAGAGATAAACCCGGCAACCGGATTATTGCCTTTTCAGTCAAGAAACATTGCGTTCAGACTGGGTTTGCAGGGTGATGCATTCAAAAGCATGCAAAAATTTCTCCCGGGAATTTATGAGACTTTCAGAGCATGCGATGCCCAGCTTCTTGAGATCAATCCCGTTCTTAAAACCAGTGATGACAGGATAATAGCGGTTGACTGCAAATTCGTTATCGATGATAATGCATTATTCCGTCACCCGGATCTTCTTGCTATGCGCGACATCAGCGAGGAAGATCCCGTCGATGTTGAGGCGGGGCGTTATAACCTTAACTTCGTAAAGCTCGACGGTGATGTGGGATGCATGGTAAATGGCGCAGGACTTGCGATGGCTACAATGGATATCATCAAGCTTTCCGGAGGTTCACCGGCCAATTTTCTCGATGTGGGGGGAGGTGCCAATCCGAAGACTGTTGAGGCGGGTTTCAGGATTATCCTGAAAGATCCGAACGTGAGAGCAATACTGATAAATATTTTCGGTGGGATAGTGCGTTGCGACAGGGTTGCAAACGGAGTTGTTGAAGCCTACAAATCAATAGGATCGATAAATGTGCCTGTGATAGTCAGGCTACAGGGAACAAATGCCAAAGAAGCTAAAGAGATAATAGATAATTCCGGCTTGTCGGTTCATTCCGCGATATCTTTCGGAGATGCCGCAAAACTGGTAAGCGAAGTTCTTAATGTAAGGAAATGATTATTCCGGCTTTTCATGCGAACCGTCACAATAAGGCTTGTTCCGTGACCTGCCGCACCTGCAGAGCTCAATGTAATCTGTAGATACTTCCGTATCTCTTTTCAGGTCCTTCATTATAAACTTACCGGTGATTCTCAAAGGCCCGTTTTCCACAACTTCAACCTTCACAAGCTGGCTCTTTTCTTTCTCGTTCTCCATAAGTTAACCGTTAAAGCCTATTTTCCTGTGCCTTCCGTCGCAGAATGGCATATGATCGCTGGCACCGCACCGGCATATCGATACCATGCTTTCATTCACATCTTTTTTTATCCCATCGTAATCTATCGCAAAGCTCCCTTTCAGCACAATCGGCCCGTCAACCATCACCTTCACCGAAACAGGTTCTTCCTCCTTCGGAGTTTCCGGTTCATTTACGAGCTCAGGCCTGCGGAATCTTACGTGATTCAACTGATCACTTTCCACAGAGTTGTTCTTTGCATCATCGTTCCATTTCCAGGAAAGAGCCTCTGTAGGGCAAAGATTCACAACCTCGATTATCCTGTCAGTGTTTGATTCATTCAGATCAACCCAGGGCCTCCTGCTTGGATCGAATACCTCAATAAGCTCACGGTAACAATATGAAGCGTGGATGCAGGCTGATGGTTTCCAATAGACAGTAATATCCTTGTTCTTGTATTTTCTTCCTCCCGAGTACTGATTATCCCTATCCATCACTTGATCAATTAGTGCAAATTAACAAAATTTATACATTTCGCGGAAGGAATAAGTTCACTTGTAAATGACTAAATCGGAAAAATACTCTTAATTTGTATAAACCCGGAAATATCAATGTTGCAGGCGGTCAATTCGATGCTTATATGTTCGTTAAAGGCTTTCGTGCCGGCATCTTCCTTATTTACAACGGGTGAAGGTTCGTTACGTGCCTGCCTGACGGCATTTGTTTCTCAGTCGTACATCCTTTTCCTCATCCTTTTAGTCGCACTGGTCATAATTTGCGGCCTTGTAGTCTTTTTTTCCCTGAAGCTGAAAAAGGTGAACAGGGAATTATACGACAGCAACCAGAGAATACTTAAGATTAACCAGGATCTTAAGAAATCAAATTCATTTCTTGAAGCACAGAAAGAAACCCTTAGCAGGGTTCACAGCGAAACTGATAAATTCCATGGAATGCTGCTTCAGTCGGCCGATGACGGAATTTCATTCTATGACAGTTCCTGGAATCTCAAGTATGCCAATTCCGCCTTTTATTCAATGATAGGGCTGGATTATTCAGGTTATAATTCGCTGGATCAGAATGAATTGATACATCCCGATGACCGCGATTACTCTGAAAACAGAATAAAATCACTGACTGAGAAAGGATTTTTTGAAAGCGAGTTGCGCCTGCTTCACCGTGACGGCCATTATCTCCACCTTTCCACAAGGTCTGTTACTGTGAAAAATGATGATGGTCAGATACTCGGATCACTGACGATTTCACGTGATATTTCAAAACTGAAGCAAGCTCATGCCGATCTTATAAAGGCAAATACTGAGGCAGAAGCAAGCAACAGGCTCAAATCAAGCTTTCTCGCAAATATTTCACATGAAATAAGAACGCCGTTGAACAGTGTAGTAGGATTTTCAAATCTTCTTCTTTCCGACGATATAACAAAAGAGGTGAGGGAAGAGTATGTGGAACATATCAACTTCAACAGCGAGAAACTTCTGCAGATCATCGGTGACATTATCGATCTGTCGCGACTGGAAAGTTCACAGATCGAAATTAGGTATGAGGAAACATCGCTAAACTCGATTATCGACGAAATTGCAGCAGAAACGCGTGGCATTATAAAGAGGAATGAGAAACCAATTGTACTTAATGTCCGCAACAATTTCCGCGACAGGAGCGACCTGATATTTACAGATCGGGTGTGGCTCAAAAGGGTATTGAACCACCTGATGGACAATGCAGTGAAGTTCACTCTCGATGGCTCCATCGAACTCATCTGCACACTGGAAGAAGAAAAAATTCTTTTCAGCATCAAGGATACGGGCGTGGGAATTAATAAGGAAAATCTTTCCCGTATTTTTGAAGAGTTCCGACAGGAAATCGGAGGGCATCACAGGCCATTCGAAGGACTTGGTGTTGGTCTTACTCTGGCCAGGGAGGTGGTTGAAAGAATGGGAGGAAGAATATTTGTCCAGTCTGAAAAGGGAATTGGATCTGAATTTGGTTTTTCCCTGCCATACAGGCCTGCAGGAAGCATAAAGCTGAAAACACACACCGAGGATTATATCGTTTTCAGAGACTGGAGCACAAGGAAGTGCCTCCTTGTGGACGACAACATGGATATGCTGTTATATATCAGGAGAATTTTGCACGACACAAGGATAGATATCATTACCGCGCGTTCGGGTTTTGAAGCTTTGCAGATCATAAAATTCACCCCCGACATCGACCTTGTACTCCTGGATATGCAGATGCCAGAGATGAATGGTATTGAAGTTACTAAGGAAATACGAAAAATCAGGCAGAATCTGCCGATAATTGCACAGACTGCTTTCATTTTCGAGGATGACAAGGACATCATCCTTGAAGCGGGTTGCGATGCCTGTATCATTAAACCAATCAGGCGCGAACACCTCCTTTCAACCATGCAGGCATTCCTGAAAGCCGATGATTCCCAAGTACGCTGACATAATACTTCCACTTTCCGTAAAAGGCAGATTCACCTACAGGATTCCTGAGATTTTAAAGGACAAAATAGGGAAAGGCACTCTTGTAAAAGTCCAGTTTGGGCAAAGGAATGTTTATACAGGTGTTGTTGTTTCTGTCCATGACCGGGCTCCGGAATCCGGAAAATTAAGAGAGATCCGTGAAGTAGCCGAAGGATTGGTTCACGCAAACGAATTGCAGCTGAAATTGTGGCAATGGATCACCGGGTACTACATGTGCAATGAGGGGGAAGTTATGAAAGCCGCGCTGCCATCCGACAAGGCTGTAACAGGCTATAAACCCCGGCTTGAAAGCTATATCCGGCTTTCAGGTGAGTATACCGAAGCTGAACTTAACGATATCCTCGACAAGCTTAAGAAAGCTCCCAAACAGTATGATTTCCTTTCTTCGCTGATAAGGTTGTCTGGTTACCAGGATGGTGCATCCCTCATCCCCGTGAAAAAATCCTCGCTGCTTTCCGACACGCAATCCACACAAGGAGTGATAGATGCCCTTGTAAAGAAGAAAATAATCGTTCAGATATCAAGGCCGGTTTCCAGGCTTGATATCATGAAGGATGAAAATTTTTCTCCGGGCCTTCTAAGCGAACAGCAGGAAAAAGCACTCATTTCGATAAAGGATCAATTCAGAGAAAAAGACATCGTGTTACTCCATGGTGTGACTTCGAGCGGCAAGACAGAGATCTACATTCATCTCATCAGTGAACAGTTGAGGCAGGGTAAGCAGGTGCTTTATCTTCTGCCTGAGATTGCACTTACCACCCAGATCATCCTCCGGCTAAAAAAACATTTCGGAGCTCAGACAGGTGTTTACCACTCAAGGTTCAGTGATCCTGAAAAAATTGAAATATGGAAGAAAGTGGCGGAACCCGAACCGGCAGAGGGCTACAGGCTGATACTCGGGGTGAGATCATCGGTTTTCCTACCGTACAGCAATCTCGGACTGGTGATTGTAGATGAGGAGCACGATCCTTCTTACAAGCAGCAGGATCCGTCGCCCAGGTACCATGGTCGCGATTCTGCCATAATGCTCGCCAAGATCCATGGCGCTAAAACTTTGCTGGGTTCGGCATCTCCGTCAATAGAGAGTTATCATAATGCAGTAACAGGAAAATACGGACTTACTGAACTTAAGGAAAGATACGGTTTCATAAGGCTTCCTGAAATCGTTATAGCCAATACATGGGAGGCTCACAGAAGGAAGCTGATGGTCTCTCATTTCACGCCTGAGCTTCTCAATGCAATCGACACTGCCCTTGGCAGGGAGGAACAGATAATCCTTTTCCAGAACAGGAGAGGCTTTTCACCATATATTGAATGTCCGGAATGCGGATGGATCCCGACCTGTGTACAGTGTGCAGTCAATCTTACATACCATAAGAATATCAACAGGCTTGTCTGCCATTATTGCGGATATACCGCAGGTCTTCCTCATGAATGCGGCAATTGCGGATCACCGGGTCTTGTCACAAGAGGATTCGGAACTGAAAAGATTGAAGATGAGATAAAGATTGTCTTCCCTGCAGCAAGGGTTGCGAGGATGGATCAGGATACAACAAGGTCGAAATATTCATTTGATAAAATAATAAAGGCATTTGAAGGCAGGAGGATCGACATACTAATCGGGACACAGATGATCTCAAAAGGCCTGGATTTCGAAAATCTTACAATAGTTGGGGTCCTCAATGCAGATAACATGCTTAATTATCCCGACTTCAGGGCACATGAAAGAAGCTTTCAGCTCATGGAGCAGGTCAGCGGAAGGGCAGGCAGAAGGCAGAAGCAGGGCAGGGTTATAATACAAACAGCTGATCCCTCTCACAAAATCATCAGGTATGTGATCAGGCATGATTTTCTGAGCATGTACAGTCACCAGGCGGAGGAGAGAAAAACATTCAACTACCCTCCCTTTTCCAGGATGATAGAAATAAGCGTAAAGCATAAGGACAGGCTTCAGCTTAATTACTTTGCTGATCTGCTTGGTAACGAGCTGAAGACTATGTTCGGAAAAAGGGTACTGGGTCCTGAAGCCCCGTTAATTTACCGTGTACAGCTATGGTACATCAAGACAATAATACTTAAGATCGAACGTGAAAGACCTTCTGCAAAAGCAAAACAGCTGATACTTGAAGCAGTTGAAAAAGTAGAAAAGGAAAAAGGCGCTTCAGGGTTGAGGATAAATATAGATGTGGACCCGTATTGAGAAAGGGAGAAAGGGAGAATGGGAATGGGAGATGAAATGGAGAAAGGGAGACAAGAAGAGAATGGGAGATCATTTGAATTTCATTATTTTTGAGGCAAATCAACCAAACATGAAAATTGAAGTCTCCAATGGCGAGATAATAGATAAGCTGACGATAGTACAGATCAAGCTCGAAAGAATCAGGGATGAGGTCAAGCTCAAAAACCTGAAAAACGAGTTTGATATTCTGAGTGAAGCAGCCACCGGAATCCTGAAGAGAAATGATCCTCTATACCAGGCTCTTTATCAGGTGAATTGTGATCTTTGGGATATTGAGGATAAGATAAGAGATCTTGAAAGAAATAAAGAGTTTAACAGTGAATTCATTGAGACGGCCCGCGCAGTGTATTTCATGAATGACAAAAGATCTGAAATAAAGCGGGAGATCAATATCCGGACATCATCAGGACTGATCGAAGAAAAATCCTACGAGAAATACTGACATGCGCCTTCTTGTCATCAGATTGTCTGCCATGGGTGATGTTGCCCTCACCGTTCCGGTTATTGCCGCAATGAGGAAACAATATCCCGGGGCGGAGATCATAATGATGACCCAAAAAACCTTTCTTCCTTTTTTTATCAATGTTCCCGGCTTGACCTTCTTCCATCCAGATTTTAAGGGCCGGCACAAGGGGTATACCGGATTGTTACGTCTTAGCAGGGAACTGAAAAAATCAGTTCATCCCGACAGGATAATCGATCTTCATGATGTTCTCAGGTCAAAGATTCTCAGGACTTTTTTCAGATTGTCAGGCATACCGGTATACTCAATAGACAAAGGGCGAAGCGAAAAAAGATCGCTAGTAACAGGGAAAAGAAAAGCATTCTTAAAGCATTCAGTGGAAAGATACAGCGATGTATTTTCAAAGGCGGGTTATAGCGTCATCCCGGAAAAAGGGGCATTGGTAACGCCTGGAACGACTGTTATTGACACTGATCTCATGCCAGTTGAGGGCATGCTTAATATAGGTGTGGCTCCCTTTGCCAGGCACAAGCTTAAGATGTGGCCGGCGGAGTATATGTTGAAACTGCTTATGATGATTGCAGCTGAAAGGAGCTGCAGGTTTTACCTTTTTGGAGGCAGTGATGATGCTGCAGGGATAAAATATTTCGAAGAAAAGATTCCGGGAATCGAAAACACCTCCGGAAAGCTCGGTCTTCAGGGGGAACTTGAACTCATGAGCAGGCTCGACCTGATGATAGCTATGGATTCATCGAACATGCACATGGCTGCCCTTTGCGGGATAAAAGTAATTTCAATATGGGGTGGCACGGATCCGATGGCAGGTTTCGGAGCATGGATGCAGCCGGACAATTATGCCATCCGCATACCGGTTGAGGAACTCGATTGCCGGCCATGCACGATTTATGGAAAGGGTGAGACAAGAAACGGGTTTGCCTGCATGAAGATGCTCACCCCTGAAAGGGTGTTTGCCAGATTAAAGACTCTAAATATGATTTAAATAAAACGGAATATAAAAGCGCTGAATATGGGAATAAATGGTACAGACAACAGGCACATGGCAACTTTGCTGATCGCAGCTGCGATAGGGCTTGCAGTTTTTTTGGTTCAGAAAGAAAAGAAAAAGGAAGATAAGAACCTTGCCGATCTTGTAAATCCGCTTATGGGAACAGATTCCGAATTCAGGCTTTCCACAGGCAATACTTACCCCGCAATTGCACTTCCATGGGCTATGAACTTCTGGACTCCACAGACGCGTGCCATGGGTAACGGATGGGGATACACATACAAGGATTTCAAAATTATGGGGATCAAGCAGACACACCAGCCCAGTCCATGGATCAATGATTATGCAGCCTTTTCGCTCATGGCTGAAACGGGAAAGATCAAAACTGCGGAAAATCAACGCGCCTCATGGTTCTCTCACAAGGCTGAAAAGGCCACACCTTATTATTATAGTGTCTACCTTGCCGATTATGATGTAACTGCCGAGGTTACCCCCACAGAGCGTGCTGCAATCTTCAGGTTCACCTTTCCCGAAAGTGATTCTTCGTTCATCCTTATCGACGGGTTTCATGAAGGATCGATGGTAAAGATCATACCTTCCGAAAGAAAGGTTATCGGATACTGCAGGAATAACTCCGGCGGAGTCCCGGAAAATTTCCACAACTATTTTGTTGCTGTGTTCGACAGGGAATTTACCTCCACACATACCTGGCAGAACGATACATTGAATGTCAATTCCGTTGAGGCAAAAAGCAGCCATGCAGGAGCTGTGCTCGGTTTCAAAACTTCGAGGGGAGACAAGGTTCATGTGAAGGTGGCTTCCTCCTTTATCAGCCCGGAACAGGCAATGCTCAATCTTTCACGGGAGATAGGCGACAACGACTTTGAAGCTGTTAAGGAAAATGCAAGGAATGAATGGAACAATCAGCTTGGAAAGGTTACTG
>JBLNAO010000365.1:0-4051 GCA_050259395.1 Chloroflexota bacterium | reverse complement strand
GCATCGAGGGCAGGATCGACATTTTTGAGTACGCTTACCTGGCTTATTCCACCTATTGAAGTAATGCAGAACCTGACAATTACCCTCCCCTGGATGTTCTTTCTTGCAGCATCCTGGGGATACCTGATGTTCTCGGTTATGTAATTGAGAAGCGCCCTGTCGCCTCCGGGGAAAGATGGCATCTCTTCAACGACAACCTGTGGTATCTCAGCCAGGTTCCGTTGGTCAGGAACAGGAGGGGGCGGAGGTGCGGGCAGAGGATTCGGGGAAAGGGAGAGGAGAACAAAACCTGCCACCGGTATAACCGAAAGTAATTTGAAGTTCGCCAAGCCGGATGTACGTTCCCTTGTCATCATAAGCATCCTTTTCCGCAGTAACGAGGGATTTGAAAAACTGTTGGTCAGCTTGAGTGAGCCCGATTTGAAAATCTGGCTGAGCAGCAGGCTCTGATAGTTTGACACCGGGATGCCTGAGCTCAGACAACCCTGGTCAGCCTGGAATTCATGTATTGCCCTCAGCTCCCTGTTAAGAAGATGGATGAAGGGATTGAACCACTGGAAGGCGGTCATGAATTCAATGAAGATAATGTCGATATAATGATTCTGCCGCAGGTGGTTCCTTTCGTGCCTTATCACATTGCCGGCTTCATCGGGAGAAAGCCGGGTATTTATGAAGATGAATCCCATTGCTGTGAAACCGGCGGTGTTGAAGTTCTGATATCTTATGATCCTGGTTCCGCTCTTCTTCTGCCTGATTATCAGGAACAGGAGACTGGAGAAATCCACAATGAGCTTGAAGAGGAACAGTATTACACCGGTTACATAAACAGAGTATGTGAACCCGGCGGGACCATGCATCGGATTACTCAATGATGTTACAGGATCGGTTGTTACAAGCACCTCGGAAAGCAGCTTGCCGAAAAACTGGAAATCAAGCGGCTTGAATGTGCCTGCAGAAAACGACGGCAAAATGATGGATGCAACAAGCGAAAGGATTATGAAGGCCCTGTTGCGACCGTGTGAAGTGTCCTTCCTGAGCAACAGTGTATATATAAGGTAAAAAACAACCACGTAGATTGACACTTTTACCATATATATAAGCACCGGTATCATTTTACTGATTTTTGCTTTTTCACTTCACCTTCCATGATCTTCATTATTTCCTCCATTTCCTTCACTGAGATGTTGTTCTCTTTCGCGAAGAAGCTCACCATCTTGCCGAATGAGTTGGAGAAATAATCATTCACGAAATTGCTGAGATGATTTTTCGAGTATTCGCTTTTCGAAACAAGCGGAAAATACTCATGCGTCCTTCCGTAAGCCTTGTGGTCTACAAAGCCTTTGTCCTGCAGAATCCTGATAATTGTGCTGATTGTGTTATAGGCAGGTTTGGGTTCATCAAAATGCTCTAGCACATCCTTGACAAAGCCTTTTTTGATCTTCCACAAGACCTGCATAACCTGTTCTTCAGCTCTGGTTAATTCTCTCATTTATTTAAGAATAATAGTTTTTGCCTTATTATCATCAAATTTAAAACGAAAATATTAGTTGTCCAAATATTTTTTCATGATAATTCCGGTTATTTTTGATTTCTTTTTTCTTCACAAATGCTTTTTCCCCCGATGCTCCTTTCGTCGGTCGGGGTCTGCGCTTCGTTATGACTTTTTCCCCCGATGCTCCTTTCGTCGGTCGGGTCTGAACTTCGCTACGACTTTCTCCTTTTTCCTTCTCTTTTCTCTTTTATCTTCAAAAAAGTGTACTTTTATTCTTTTTGTTAAAAAGTGGTCTGATTTCAGGAACAGGATGAAGCTGAGTGTATTTTTCGAGAATCTGAGGATCTCCTTCAAGGCAATAAAATCGAACAGGCTGAGAGCCGTTCTTACGATGTGCATCATTGCATTCGGAATCATGGCACTTGTCGGCATACTTACCGCCATCGATGCCATCAAGAGCTCTCTCACAAGTCAGTTCACCATGATGGGCGCCAACTCTTTCACGATCACATCAAGAGGAATGAATGTCCAGATCGGAAACAGCAGGCTCAGGGCAAAAAATTATTCCCGGATATCTTTCCGTGAGGCAGAGGAATTCAAGACCATGTTCACAGAGCCGTCGATAGTGTCTATTTCATTCAATGCATCGGGACTCGCAACTGTAAAATACGGTTCGGAAGAAACCAATCCGAATGTCAGCCTTACCGGTGTTGATGAGAATCATCTTGCAGTGTCGGGGTATGAAATAGAAAAAGGCAGAAATTTCACTGCCGATGAGGTTCAGCTTAACAGGCGGCTTGTTCTGATCGGTTCCGACATAGTCAAAGATCTTTTTAAAGGCGATATTGACCCGGTAGGGAAGGAAATCACAGTTGCCGGGCTTAAGCTCCAGGTGGCAGGCGTGCTGAAGAGCAAAGGCGCCAGCGCCATGTCGGGCGACCGGGTCTGTTTCATGCCGGTAACAACGGCACGGCAGTATTTCTCGCGGCCTAACATGAACTTCAACATTACGGTTTTACCCATAAATCCCGTGAACCTCGACGTCATGGCGAGCGAAGCGGAAGCCATATTCAGGATAGTCAGGAACCTCGATCCCCGTGATGAATCCGACTTCAATGTCACGAAAAGCGACAGCATTCTCAAGATGCTTTTCGAGAATATTAAATTTGTAACCATGGCTGCTACTATCATAGGAATCGTAACTTTGTTCGGAGCTGCGGTCGGATTGATGAACATAATGCTCGTTTCAGTGACGGAACGCACCCGCGAGATTGGTGTGAGGAAAGCAGTGGGAGCAAAGCCCAGGACAATCAAGTACCAGTTCCTTTATGAGTCGATCATTATTGGTCAGATGGGAGGCGCACTCGGAATATTACTCGGCATCTTAATCGGCAATGCTGTATCGAGCATGCTGAGATCAAGCTTTGTTATTCCATGGGTGTGGGTGTTCACGGGTGTGGTGGTTTGTTTTATAGTCGGTGTGGTCTCCGGGTATGCACCTGCAGTGAAGGCTGCAAATGTGAATCCTATCGAAGCATTAAGATATGAGTAAAACCATCAGAATATGGAGAAACTTGTAATTCAGCAGGAAATGAAAAATTGTCCGGGAATAACCTACTCCGCGGACATCAACAAGCTCGAGATCGTCGGACGGTCCATTCCTGAAAATCCGGAAAGCATCTTCAGGAGACTGGAGGACTGGATCACTGTTCATTTCGAAAAGAACGGGAGCCTGGATGTTTTTATTCAGCTCGAATATATCAACAGCGGTTCTTCAAAGTACCTGTATGAAGTTCTGAAAAGGCTTACAGGGTACAGGAGGATGGGAAAGCAGGTAAGGATGAAATGGCGTTATGAAGAAGATGATGAGGCCATGCTCGAACTGGGAGAACATTACCGCGACACTGCAGGTATTCCCCTGGAGATTGAGATGATTGTATAAATCAAGCGGCAGATTAAAAAAAAAGGACGTTGATTGCAACGTCCTTTTTTTTATTATTTCACTGTATTCATGTGAGCGATAAGGTCGAGCAGTTTGCAGGAGTAACCCCACTCATTATCATACCATGCCACAATTTTAACAAAGTTATCGTTCAGAGAAATACCTGCTTCAGCATCAAATATGGAGGTGCGTGAATCACCTACAAAATCGCTTGATACTACAGCATCTTCTGTATAGCCGAGGATTCCTTTGAGCGGACCATCGGCAGCAGTCTTCATAGCGGCTTTAATAGCATCATAACTGGCCGGTTTCTCCAGGCGGCATGTGAGGTCTACAACTGAAACATCAAGAGTCGGAACTCTGAAAGACATACCTGTTAATTTTCCTTTTAATTCCGGTATTACTTTGGTTACAGCTTTAGCAGCACCGGTGGATGAAGGAATAATGTTGCCCGCAGCAGCGCGTCCGCCTCTCCAGTCCTTCTTAGATGGGCCATCGACAGTTTTTTGAGTTGCCGTGGTTGCATGAACGGTTGTCATGAGACCTTCAATAATTCCAAAATTGTCATGGAGCACTTTTGTAACAGGAGCAAGACAGTTTGTTGTGCAGGAAGCATT
>JBLNAO010000364.1:0-10172 GCA_050259395.1 Chloroflexota bacterium | reverse complement strand
ATGAAATTACTGAAATCCGTGACATCGCCCATCTTCATCTGAGATATCATTTTCAGAAGATGGTTTTTTGTTTCCTCCCAAATGGATTCAGGAATATAAGCCCTCGATGAGGCTGAGCATTTTTGTCCCTGGTACTCGAATGAACCTCTTGCGATGGCTGTGGCAAGCTCCAGGGCATCGGCAGACTGATGCGCAAAGATGAAGCCTTTTCCACCTGTTTCCCCAACAATCCTCGGGTATGATTTATAGAGTGTAAGGTTTTCGGCAACCTGCCTCCACAGAGTGTTGAAAGTGGGGTTGGAGCCTGTGAAGTGAATTCCTCCGAGATCCCTGTCCTTCATTACAATCCGGCTTATCGTCTCACCCAAACCTGGAAGGAAATTGATGACTCCTCCGGGTAAACCTGCCTCCATTAAGATCTTCATGAGGCAATAATTTGAAAGCAGAGAAGTGGATGCGGGTTTCCAGATGGTGGTATTGCCCATAAGGGCCACGCTTGTGTTGAGGTTTGATGCTATTGCGGTGAAGTTGAATGGGGAGACCGTGTAGACAAATCCTTCCAGGGGACGATACTCCAGGCGGTTGATGTTTTCACTTTCTGAAAGAGGCTGACCTTCATAGATCCCTGAGGCAAAATAATTATTGAACCTGAGGTAATCTATAACCTCGCAAACTGCATCGACCTCACCCTGCATGATATTTTTTCCCTGTCCCAGCATTGTTGAGGCGAGAAGGGTATATCGGTATTTCTTAGAGATCAGCTCGGCGGCTTTTGCCATCACGGCGCATCTCTCATGCCACGAAAGTGTCATCCATTCACACTTGGCATCCATCGCAGCCCTGATTGCCATTTTCACCTCGTTCTCGCCCGCCTGATGACAGTTGGCAAGTACATGCCCGTGATCGGTGGGCATCACGACTTTCTTTATATTTCCTGTGAATATTTCCTTTCCCCCGATAATGAGCGGTATATCGATTACCCGGTTGTATTGTAGTTTTATCTCTTCCTCAAGGAGCTTTCTTTCCGGACTGCCCTTACGATATGTGTAGACAGGTTCATTTTTTGGTTCTCTGAAGCTATAAATGGCATTATTCATGAATTCGGGATTTAAAATTTGAAGATATAACGATACAGGGTTGGTTTGGTTCAAACCGGCGCAAAGCTGATGGTTTTCCAGGAAATGAGAAATGATATTTTTCAGTATTAGCATTGCAACCCGTCGGTGCAATTCATTATTTCAAAATATTCTCTAACTTAGTTTCTTATTTCACCTGCATGTCAGCTACCAGATTCTACCACTTTCCCAAGAGTGGAACATTTTATGGCCTTGCAACCCTGGGAGAAGCAATAATGGCCTCGAAAGATGAAGGATTTGTGTGGTTCAACTTTTATAAGCCAACCCGTAATGATCTTAATCTGCTTGTTGAAAGCATAGGCATACACCCATTATCCGTTGAGGACTGCTTTGATGAGCAGCAGGTGCCTAAAATAGAGCACTTTGCAAATAACACATTTATTATTTTCAACAGCTTCACCCTCGTCAACAAGGAACTGTTCATCGATGAGATTGATATTTTCATCGGGAACAATTTCCTCATAACGGTCAGTGGCCATAATTCAGGGGAAAGGCAGCCTCTGAACGATCTTACCGGGGTTCTTGAAAACGGTAAAATGAACATCAAGGGTGGTCCTGATCATCTTATGCACAAGATTCTCGACTACATTGTTGATGAAAAATACAGAGCTTTCGATGTTCTGGAGGATGAGCTTGAAGCCGCAGAAGATCAATTGTTGAACAAAGTTGAGAGCTTCGATCCCGTCGAGCTGCTGGGCATACGAAGGAAACTGCTTAATCTTCGCAAAAGCCTCTTTCACGAGAGGGAAATCCTCACCAAGATCATCAGGATGGATTCCCCATTCATCATTCAGAAATCGGTTGTCCAGTACCGTGATATCTACGACCACCTGGCAAAATTTTTCGAGATGGCAGAGACATTCCGTGAAATAGAGACCAGCCTCATGGAACTGTACTCTTCCCTGCTGAACAACTACATGACAAAAATGTCGAACGCCACCAATATCTCTGTAAGAAGGCTCACACTCATTGCTACCATATTCATGCCCCTGACGCTTATTGCAAGCATAGGCGGGATGTCGGAATGGTCGATGATGACAGGCCCGGGTAACTGGAAAGTGGCCTATCCGCTCTTCATACTCGGGATGCTCATAATCGGCATTGCCACATGGCTGGTGATCAAAAGACTGGAGAAAAGAGACTCGAAGTTCTGATCATTTCGTGTGCGTGCCCAGGTCAAACATTTTCAGATGCTTATCTCCAAAGGATTTTATGGCGTATGAAAAAAACAATCCTGAAAGTATGTCGATGCTGTAATGGCCCCTGGAAAGAAAGAGACTTGCAACCACCACGGCAAGACATATGAGCACCAGCTTCTTATAAAGACTGTCCCTCACCAGGAGGTAAATCATGAAGATGTTCCCGGCATGTCCAGAAGGATATACCCCAAGCTCGTACTTCGAGAATCCTTTGAAAATCGAATCAGTACCATCGAACATCGGAGGATTTCCGAATGGAGTGAGAACTATGAATATTCCTCTTACCACATAAAATATTCCGATCATAAGGAGGAAAAACGGCACCTTGTCATACTCCTTCCTGTGAACAACATAGATCAGCAGGAATATAACCGGGAAAATGCAGAAGATATCATACACCACGGAGATATCCATGTAAGGGATATTGTCAAGGATCAGGTCGGAGAGCATTGGCAGCGCTTTACCTTCGGTCATGTAGTTGTGAAGATATGTCTCTGCCGCAAAATTTGCCTGTTCCCCAAGTATCAGCACAAGGATTCCCAGGTAGAAATATCCGCTTTTGAATAACCTTGATATGGACTCCTGCGCACCGTCAAACAGGCCTGCTGTCCCGGAGTTAGTCATCGGAATGATTTAAAATTAACTCATTAAAAATAGGAATTCTTTCTATAAGATTTCCTCGACATTCCCCGGCCTGGACATTTCGCTGAAGACTTTCAGTATTTCCTCCCTGTACTTTTCCGGCGCTTCGAGATGCCCCCATGACGATTGTGCCTGCCAGAGTCCATCCATTGCAAGGTCGTGATAGGACCGGAGTATATGCGGAATATTCATTTCGTCGAGCAGGCCCGATAGCAGCCCGGCTTCTATTTCATTATCGAATGTAAGGATCTTTACAGTTTCAGCCATGTCAGTCATTTTATCAGTACACAATTATTGAGCAGCACGTCCATTAGAAACCCTGATAACTCACCTCTTACTGTTACCGGTTTCAGAGTGTCGATCAGTTTTGGATCGACGCTTTCGCGAAAGTTACAAATTACCGATGAGGTTTTATCCGATGTCTCCAATATAACACTAACGGCTTTATCCTTCTCAATGTTTACTGATGTAACCCTGCCGGTAATCTCGATGGATTTTCCGATATACTTCTGGTTAGCCGCAGGCTCATCTGCAGTGAACTCTTTATGCAGCTCGACTGCTGTAAGTATAAAATCAGCTTTCTGATTCTGAAGATTTGCCTGCGGCTTGTTGAACATGTAAATACCGCCAATCAATCCTGCAACAGCAAGGATAGCAATGATATAAAGGAATTTGGTAAATGGTTTCACAGTTCTGATTTTACTTGTTTTCAGCAGGGGTGTATTTCATGTCAACAGTCACCTCCATCACTTTTGCAATATGATCCCTGACAACTGACGGGATTTCTATATTATAATCGGCGGGACTGATATTGAATTTAGAATTTGCTGCGAGCGAACCGTTTCCAACCTCGACAGTCCCTTTGACAGTGATCTTTTTTGTGACATTATGAAGATTCAGCTCTCCTTCAATTGTAACATCATATTTACCTTCGGTTTTCAGGCTGGAAGGAGCAGGATCGGTTATATTACCCCTGAAAGTTGACTTTGGATATTTTTCAGATTCCATGTAATTCTCGTTGAAATGTTCTTCCATCAATGCTTTCTCAAATTTGAATGATTTTATGAGGACCTGGAAGACAATTTCACCTGTTGAAAGATCAACAACGCTTGCAACCTGGTTGTTATCAGCTTTTATGTCTTCAAGAGGTGCGTGGGAATAGAAGCTTATATGACCGGTCTTGGTAATGTATCTCTGAGCATTTAACTGAATTGACAGCACACCCAGCATGAGTAAGGCAATAATCGTTTTCATGGACAACAATGTTTAATAATAAACAAACACAGGGTCAATTGGTTGAAAAGCCAGGGATTATCTCTTCAATGTGAAAACCCTCGAGATATTGAAACCAAAATGTATGTCTCCATGACCCCACGAGCCGGTTGTTTCGCCAATGAAGGCCTTTTCGATCATTCCAAGCGAGTTTGTGAAGATCAGCTGGAACACATGGCCTCCCGTTTCTATGTCAAATCCGAGCGACAGGGGATTATACACCTGTTGGCTGAAGTCTTTTTTAGGATTTATGAGGTAATAATATTCGCCGTTGAAGCTGATCCTTTTGGTAAGTTTAACCCTTCCGCCAGCACCCACTGAATACAGGTCATTCGGATCGAGCTCAGTAACTACCAGGTTGCGATGAATGTACGATGGCATTACCTGCAGCGAAATTCTTTCATTAATCTTCCTTGCAGCCAGCAACTGAGTTGTATAAGCCATTCGCGATGAGAAGTAATTAGTCCTTTCAACAGGAAACTTTATTGTTTTTAATGCCACTGAAGATACCAGTGAAACCGAAACCGGCATATTCACCGCGCCGGATGATTGTCTCAAAAGGCTGAACTTTGCAAAGGCATCGAATGTTTTTTCGAAAGAACCCCTGCCGAAACCTGCCATAAGCCATTTAAGGATGCCGTATTCAAGGCTGAAATGAATGTTCGACTGGTCAAGTCCGAAGAAATTGTAGGCGCCCGAGTTCAGGGTTCCAAATCGGTGCGAGATCCTGAAATCAAGCTGCCCCGGAGGCATTTTCTCGATTGAATGTCCGTTCATCACCCTTGTTGACTTAAAGGTCGCAGTAGTATAATCAGTTTGCTCCTTGTTATCGTCGAGGAGGTTCATGAGGTCATCCTGGGCCATCAGTGTAAAACCTCCCGTAAAGAAGATCAACAGCAGAATTAATTTCTTCATACTATATTTTTTTATTCAGGCATTCCGTTTCTGATCCAGATGGTGAAAAGGTCTATTGAGCATTGGCTGAGCTTTCCGGCAGGAGGCATCGGGAGGTGTCCTGTATGATTTATTGCTGGAATTATGCGTGAGGAATTTGCCTTTACATCCGCCAATGATTCCAGCTTAACACCTCCTCCGAATGATGAGTTTGCGTTAGAATGGCAGGAAAGGCAGTTATTCCTGAGTACAGGCTTAATCGAAGCGCCGAAAGCGACATTCAATGTATCGCATGGACCGGCGAGGCTTGGATAGAGATCTTCCTCGCTGTCATAATAACAGGTTGCCATCAGGAGTGATATCAGGATAGTTACAGATACTATAGGCAGTGCTTTTCTCATTTAATGTCAGTTGTTCGGGAAACCATTTTTAACCCAGGTATCAAATTGACGAATTCTGCAGGAGGAGAGTGTTCCTGAAGGTGGCATCATTGTCACTCCTGCGCCGCTTAGAGATTTCATGAGCAATCCGTTCGATGCTGCCGCAGCCACTCCTGGGTATGCTGAAAGGCTGACATTCCCTGATGGGGCATTGCCGCTGTGGCAACCAGAGCATGTTGTTTGGATTACAGGCCAGATTGATCCTGAGAAGGTGACAGGATTAATCGTGTCGCAATTTTCACCGCAGTTCTCGTTTAATGCGCCATAGGAGATCCAGTTTCGAATGGAATCAACCTGGGCCGTGGTAAGCTGAGGACTTCCGGAGGGAGGCATTTTGTCTTCAGAATTTGCAATAACAGAGCGGTAAATCCTGCTTGAAGAAGCATTACCCGGACTCACAGCATTTCTGATAGTGGCATAGCTTGTGAAAATATATCCTTCTTTATGTGCAGTTGCGTCATGGCATCCCGGGGTTGCGCAATGTGAAACAATAACCGGAAGGATATCGCGGCTGAAGCAAGCCCTGCCAACATATGCAGCTGCATCACTGCCGCCTTTCGCGCTGCAGGTAGTTTCGGCAGCACCCTGGTCTATCCAGACTCTGATTTTGACCCTGTCTTCCATCGACAAAGGTTTGTCGGGAGGCATTCTCTGACCCCATTTTGAAATTATTACCCGGTAAACTTCACTTTTTTCTGCATTGCCGGGAGTTACTCCAGTCCTTATCTCGGAATAGCTTCCCAATGAAAAATCAGATTCCCCGCTTCCATCGTGGCAGCCCGGCATGGCGCAATTATTTTGGAATACGGGAAGGACCTCCCCGGTAAAGCAAATTTCAGGGAAGTCAGATAAATTCGCTTCATGAGTGCATCCGGCATAAAGAAGTGAAACAAAAACAATCAACAAAAATGAACGAAACATCACTCCCCTGTCTGGAATCATAGCAGCCGGTATAAGACATAAAGATACAAAATCAGAAGAGATTTTTGAATCAGATGTTCAGGTTATTGAGCACGAACTCATGTTCGAAGTTCGGAGTGAAAATATCTTTCCCCAGGCTTCCGGTTATCTCTTCAAGACTCCAGTACCTGCCTTCATCTATCTCCATGGGATTGATAACAGGCAGAAAATCTGTAATGATCTTGTATGAAGTAACCAGCTCGCGTTCCCGCGATGATTTCCAGATGTACCTTCCGATAAACAGAGGATTGGTCACATTCAGGCTAAGTTCTTCATGAGCTTCTCTTATAGCAGCATCCACGATAGCTTCCCCAGGAGTGACATGACCGCCGACTGAGGTGTCCCACTTGCCCGGCTGAATATCTTTAGCCATTGATCTCTTCTGAAGATAGAGCTCCCCTTTTGTGTTGAAAACATGAAGATGAATGACAGGATGGAGCAGGAAGCTTTTTCCATCGTGACACACATGCCTGGGAGCAGTTCCGATGGTGTTGCCTTCCTCATCGACAACCGGGAACATTTCTGTGTTTTCAGGATTCATTATACAAAGATACTTTCATTTTCCCGCAGATCGCACAGAGAATCGCCGATTCAACAGATTCTCAGGCTTGTGATAATGCATTCGTGCAGCAGTGGCTATTTTTACTGAACCTCGAACCACGACTTAACCGTATTCCCGTCCTCATCTACTGCAGTAAGAAGGTGATTACCCTTTGATGCAAGTATTTCGACCTGGTGGATCGACCTGGTGGTGACAAGATAGCTGTCATCGAGATGCCAGAAAATTTTTTTTGATGGATTTCGATGTGCGATTTCGGCCACAATCCTTGTCTTCATGCCGGTTTGATCGCGTGGTATGAATATTTTAACTCCGGGAGCCGGATAAATAAACTCCATTACAGGTATGCTCTTGTCTGTCATGCACCCAGGATCGATTGGAGGCAGTGGTCTGTATTCTGTATGTTTCTGCCTGTAGAAATACTCCATAGCGGGCGGCAGGACGAACCATGATTCATTTCTTATCTCATCCGGTGAAATGCAATCTGTATTCACACGAAGTGAGCCTGCAGCATTAAGATGTATTACCTGGTGATATGGACAAGCTATTGTTCTGAGTCCGTTTACGTGTGCATTGATCTCAATAGTCGCCGGGCAATCGGGTCCTGCCCGAAAACCACTTTCCTTACACACGGATATCATGGTGAGATCTTCGTATGGTGTTTTGAACCATTCCCCCGAGCCGGTAAGATTAACTAGATCGAATAATATGGGTGCAGCAGCAGCTATGCCGGTAAGCCCCGGTCTTCCTTCACCATCAGCATTTCCTGTCCAGACTGCAATAACATATTTTGGTGTTGTGCCCACTGCCCAGGCATCCCTGAAACCAAAGCTTGTGCCTGTCTTCCAGGCCATTACAGGGGCGGAAGAAAAATATTGCCAGCCGGTTTCACTTTCAGGCCTGTTAACCTTCAGAAGAGCCTCGTACGTCAGCCATATTGCAGAGGCGGAAAGGACCGGGTTCTGATCTTCAGTGAAGTCATCTGTGTTTTCACGAGGATTTTCGAGCACAGGCGAATGAAAATCTTCGAGATAATATTTCTTTTCATCCAGGTACCGGTTAAGCACCCGGGAAAGTGAAGCGTAAGTGCCCGCCAGCTCCCAGAGCGATGTTTCTCCACCGCCCAGGATGATCGAGAGCCCGTAATATGCAGCAGGCTTGTTGAAAGTGGTGAAGCCGGTTCTTTTAAGCACATCGAGGAACCTTTCAGGGTTGTACTGCTGAAGCATCTTTACTGCGGGGATATTCAGTGATTGGGAGAGAGCTGTTCCCGCCTGCACGGCGCCGCTGTAACTCAGATCGAAGTTCTTGGGAGAAAAACCCGGGAACCGTGTTGGGATGTCGGCAACAAGAGAGCCGGGAAGGATGTCTCCCGACTGCTGCATCGCAGCGTAAAGGAAGGGTTTCAGTATGCTTCCCGTGCTCCTCAGCGATCTGATTATATCTACCTCGGAACCATGATCGCCGCCTGAAGTGCTGTTACCGACATAAGCGAGAACATTCCCGGTGCTGACTTCGAGAATTATGCATGCAGAGTTGAAAATGAAATTTGCAGAAAGGTCTTTCTGGTGATTGTTTATGATATCTGTTGCTTTCTCCTGGAGGAAAGGATCTATTGTGGTTACAGTTGTCCTGCCTTTCTTGTTTTTTAAGAAATAGTCAGTAAGATGCGGAGCTTGTGATGGCAATGGACCGGGTTCACCCGGCACTGGTTCTTCCATGGCAAGACTGAGTGAAAGTGTGTCGAAACAGCCTTTTTCACAAAGTCTCCTCAGCAGCCTGTCGCGTTTTTTCTTTAGTATTTCCTGGTTTCTTCCGGGAAAAACAAGTCCGGGTGAATTCGGCAATATTGCAAGCGAGGCTGCTTCAGCCCAGCTCAGTGAAGAAGCTGATTTACCCGTATAGCGCCAGGCTGCAGCTTCAAGCCCGATGGTGTTTCCACCGAAAGGAGCGTTGGCGGCGTACATTTCAAGAATGCTCTTTTTCGACCTGAACAGTTCAAGCTTAAGTGCCGACAAAGTCTCACGCATCTTATTGAAATATGTCCTCTCCCTGTTCCCGCCAGCTATCCGTGCCACCTGCATCGTTATGGTGCTTCCTCCGCTGACAATTTCACCATTCCTGATATTTCCTGCCAGAGCTCTTGCTACAGAAACAGGGTTCACACCGGGATGGTACCAGAACCATTGATCTTCGAAAGTCAAAAGGGCTTTTTCAAATTTTTCGGGAACATCAGAAGCGGGGAATCTCCATTGTCCGTCATCAGCTATCCTTGCTCCCAGGAGGCTGCTGTCAGACGCCAGGACGACTGTTGACAGCGGTTTGCTGAACCTCGGTAATGGAGAAAGCAAAACCGGAGCTGAAATAACCCCGGCTGCAATCAATATTTTCTTCCATTTTTTCAACGCCGGTCTCCAGTCACTTTTACCTTTCCACCCGGCTTGCGGGCATAGATGTCGGGCGAATACATTGCCTCGCACCAGGTGGATGGCTGGAAAAATTCACCCGTGTATGAGGCTGTCGCAATAATCACAAAGGTCTTGGTCTGACCCGGTGTGAGAAGGAAGTAGGTATTCACCCGGTCGTCGCGATAATCGCGGTAATCGTATGTGCCTTCCTTTATCCCGTATTCAGCCTCGTAAAGCCGCGTATTCCTGATCTCCCAACCTGATGGCATCATCTGGGTGAGGGCAAGGTTCTCAATTCTTGTGAATGTATTGTTCGTGACTTTCACAACTACCATTATGTCTGTTCCCTGGACAAGATTTGTATGATCTATGGGCTTCATTTTCAGATCGGTATATTCCACGCTCATCGACAGCCCTTTCGAAGCCGAAGTTGCATCAGTGCTCATTGGGACGCCTTTTCTTGTAAGAGTTACATACACAGGTGTTTCAGAAGTGTTATTCACCACGAATGTATTCGTTCCATGTATCAAATCAATTTCTCTCGAAACCAGCTCTTTTGATCCTGCAGTGACATCTGATTTCTGATTATTTATGCTGAGCCCGATTTTTAATTGTGCGTTCTTTCCCGAAGGCAGCATTTCGGCCCATTTCATATAAGCAAG
>JBLNAO010000363.1:0-4287 GCA_050259395.1 Chloroflexota bacterium | reverse complement strand
AAAGTTGTAGCGCAAAATTAATAAAATATGGATTTTAACTATAGAGATATACAACGCAATTGCAGAATGGTTTGAAATTTGGTAAAATCTGAATAACTTTGAGTTATAATCGCTAATTCTCAGCAATCATGGATGAACATAAGAAACTGATAGTTGTAACCTGGGATTTCACACCGGTTTCAGAATCGGCGCTGGCTCATGCAGTTAAAATAAGCCGGATGGTCGGGAACGACATTGCCCTTCTGCACATAGTTGATGCAGGTATTTCGAAAGCCGATGAAGGCCAGAAGAAAGTGCTTATGAAGCATGTTGCAGATGAGAATTCGAAAAAATACAATCTCAACATAATTCCTCACATTGAGAAAGGAAGTATTTTCAGCGCCATCGCGGATTTCGCGAACGACAAGGATGCAGAGCTTGTCGTTATGGGCACTCATGGCATGAAGGGTATGCAGAAGCTGACAGGCAGCTGGGCTTTGAAAGTCATTGTGAAGTCAAAGGTGCCGTTCATAGTGGTGCAGGATCCGCCTTCCGATATGGACCGTTATCACAGCATCCTGTTCCCCATCGATTTCAGGAGTGAGAACAAGGAAAAGATAAAGATGGCCATATTCATGGGAAAATACTTTGATTCAAAGATCAAGTTTCTTGTGGCCAAAACAACCGATAAGAACCTCCTGAGGAAGACCAACATCAATATCAATTTTGCCATTAAGTATCTTATCCAGAATAATATAGAATACGAAATTCACGAAGTCCCAAATAAGAACTTCGCACAGCAGACAATTGATTTTGCGCAGAAGACCAGCACCGACCTTATTCTTATCATGACAACCAAGAACATAACCGCGTTTGATTACGTTCTTGGCGCCGAAGAGCAGTACATGATAGCCAACAGTTCTGGAATTCCCGTTTGCTGCGTGAACCCGAAGGCCACCTTCGCAAAGACAGGCCAGTTTATGGGCGGTTGGGGAGATTAGAATCCTGGGATTTGGCCAGGGCCGTCAGTCCCCCGAGGACACCCAGGTTCATCGAATCCAGCGCCGAGCTCGGCACTATCACCATCGAACCTTTTTCCTTGAGTCCCTCATATAGCATGTTCATTCCACGAAGGTGAAGGGCAATCGGGTTGTTCGCATACTGCTCAGAAGCTTTCGCAAACTTCTCGGCAATCTCTGTTTCTGCGGTACCAAGTATTACCCTTGCTTTCCTTTCCCTTTCGGCCTGCGCCTGCTTGCTCATGGCATCTGCCAGCGCCTGTGGGATTATAATATCGCGAATACCGACTGTCTGGCAGGTTATGCCCCATGGATTGGTGTTCGCATCCAGAGTCCGCTGAAGATCCTCTGCAATATGCTCTCTTTCCTGCAGCAGGTCGGCAAGCTCATGCTTCCCGATTATATCTCTGAGGTCGGTCTGGGCAATGTAGGAGATTGCCCTTACATATTCCTGGACCTCGAGTGCAGCCTTTTCAACATCCCAGACTGTCCAGTAAACAACAGCATCGACGTTGACCGGAACGGTATCCTTTGTAAGAGTTTGCTCGGCCCTGAATTCAGTAACCCTCACACGCTGGTCAATGTATGTGGCTACCCTGTCGATGACCGGTATGATGAAGAAAATGCCCGGACCTTTCAGACCTGAATATTTTCCCATTCTAAGGACTATGGCCTTTTCCCACTGGTCTGCAATCTGTATCGAGCTGGCGATAATGATTGACAGTACAATAAGGGCTACAAGAGTTTCAATACCGATCATTCCAAGGTAGTAAGCGCCAATGGAAAGACCGATGAGAATGACCAGAACGGTAACGGAAACAGGATTGGAAAAACTTGTTTTCATGGTTATTTGTGTTTTTTAAGTTCATCAATAATATTTTCGATCGTAAATCCATAACTGTGCGCTATGGTTGTGAATTCATTGCAGATGCTTTCCAGCTTCTTGCTTTTTTCGCCCGGGGGAATACTTATCCTTGCATTGCCGATGAAAGTCCCGGTTCCCTGCTGTGTTTCAAGGATCTTCTGTATCTCGAGCTCTTTGTAAGCTTTCGACACCGTATTAAGATTCACCTTCAGTTCAACCGCAAGTGCCCGGACTGTAGGAAGCTGTTCGCCGGCCTTGAGGTTACCTGAAGCAATCCCGAATTTTATCTGGTCGATTATCTGACGGTAAAACGGGATTCCTGCTTTTGGATCAAGGATGAAATTGATCATAGGCTTATAATGTTATTGTAATAGTTATATAGTACAATATTAATACAAGTTTTTAGTATACACAAGAAATTTCACTAAAATTTTAACCCATTTAATCCTGAAGATGCAGAGTCAGGTCTGAGACCAGTCTCTGCATCTATAGAAGCAATATGTGAATGAAAAAATAAGACAATGCAAAAATCAGGAGAGTTTTTCTCTCCAGACAAGTTGCGCATCAATATTTTTGCTGAGCTGGTATGATTTTATATGATCGCTGATCTCTTCACCTATAACCTTTATTTTGCCAAGGTCAGCGACTCCTAGTCCTGCATCTGCACAGAAGTTCAGGTATCCGACATTTGAAAAATCTATTCCCATGAGCTCTATTCCTACCCTGTCTACTGCAAGCCAGTCAATGCCTGCGATACAAATTCTATGATCAACAGGGGTCCCGCTGTTGGGCCCGTTGCCTTCCATCCCTTCAAAACCATCAATCAGGGCCAGGTGCGGGTGAAGCTGCCTTGAAAGCGCATAAAGGTTGTAATTAATCGCTCTGAAGCCACTTCCATGAACAATGGGTTTGTCATTCTTCGTACCGGGTTTTTGCCTCGAACCCCATGCAAATCCCGGGTCTTTAACCGGAGCACCCAGAACAATGTTTTTCAGGGAAAGTGTTGCTATAACCCTGTCGTGCGTCTTCATCCTTGCCGCAGAAATGATATACGAATCGGGGTCGAGCATCAAACCTGACATTCTAACCGGGTGAGGCCTGAAATCCTTTTCATCAAAAACATAGATCTTCTGTGATGGCTGCTGATCGAGGTCGACGAGTTTTACCTTATATTTTTCAGCAAGCCTGGTGTATCCGAAATTGCTGAATCCTTCGAGAGTCGGACCATTCGCCGCCGACTCGGCTATTATCACATCCTGTAGCCTTCCTATCGATTTCAGGAATTCAAGTATGCCTTCCAGTGTATCAACATGAGTAGATGCCAGCTGGACATCGATAAGTACGTTATTTGGCTTAATTATGATCCGTTTTTTCACTGTCGCTCTTTTCACCTCCCCGGCAAACGGCTGAAGTGCCCTGAAAGCAAGGTCGGCACGGTTGTCTCCTGTCGTTAGCCCGACTGATGTGGGCATTGCGGCCTGGGGAATTATTGTTCCCGATGCGCTGCCTGTAAAAGGATTGATGAAAGCAGATGCGACACCACCTGCAACGGTGGTCCTTATGAAGTTACGGCGGTTAATGTTGCTCATGGAGGTAATTTTTTACCAAGATAGTTAAATGAAGGAAATGGAAAAAGGAAAATGGAAAAAGTCGTAGCGTAGCGATGACCCCGACAGACGGAAGGAGTGTCGGGGAAAAAGGCGAAAGGTTAAAGAAATTTCTCCATTTCATTATCTTCGTACCAGAAATCCGGGTAATGTCAATATTAGTTGAAGGCGTAACAAAACTTTACGGAGAGCAGAAGGCTCTCAACAACATCTCATTTGAAGTTAAGACGGGTGAGATAGTTGGATTCCTTGGTCCCAACGGCGCCGGAAAATCGACGATGATGAAGATCATTACAGGTTTCATCCCGGCCTCATCGGGCGCCGTAAAAGTTAACGGGCTGGAGGCGGGAACAGACAACCCGGAGGTGAAGAGACAAATTGGCTATCTTCCCGAAAACAATCCATTATACCCTGAAATGTATATAAGGGAATATCTTGGTTTCGTAGCTTCAATCTATAAAATTGCCAATTCAAAAAAGAATATCGACAGGATAATTGAGCTGACAGGCCTGGGTCCGGAACAAAAGAAAAAGATAGGTTCACTTTCAAAAGGTTACAGGCAAAGGGTGGGACTTGCACAAGCCCTGATCCATGATCCCGGTGTACTGATCCTCGATGAACCTACTACCGGTCTCGATCCCAACCAGATAATCGAAATAAGGAATCTTATCAGGGAAACAGGAAAAGAGAAGACTGTAATGCTTTCAACCCATATAATGCAGGAAGTCGAGGCGCTCTGCGGCAGGGTGATCATTATCGACAAGGGAACCATTGTAGCAAATGAGGAGAAGAGCAGGATCTATTCGGTAGTCAGCAG
>JBLNAO010000362.1:0-5481 GCA_050259395.1 Chloroflexota bacterium | reverse complement strand
TCTGTGTAAGTTCTTCACTCTGAAAACTCCTGCAGCTTTACTCTCATTTTCTTAAGGGCCTGGAGAAGATTTTCCTCAGGACGGAGGAAATTCTGATCTCCCCAGAACCCCGGATCGTAGCTTGTTATTGTTTTTGAAAAAACTGAATGAATGGGTGCAAGCTCATCCTTTTCGAATCTCCTGACATTCTCCATCTCAGTGTCTGTGATTGCCAGCTCGAAAAAAACCTTGAACTGTGAATTGAACAGCTTTTTTCTCTGCCTGGAATTGAAAAGCAGATCGCCTCTTACATGGCTGAGAAAGTATCTCCCATCAACTTTACGGTAGCTCACTGAATATTTCACTGAAACGGGCCATGTTATGAAACCTCCCGCAGAGCTTGTGATGAACGATTCTTTTATCTTGCTGATCTTTGCCGGCGAGATCTCGAACTCAGCATTGTAAATGCCGTAGTCGGAAGTGTTAATGAAGATCGTTCCCCTGAAAAGTGGCGTCTCGGCGCCTTCTCTCTGTTCAAAATCGATTGCATAAGCAGATTCGTCATCGTACGTTACAATATCTGAAAGCCTGTAATTGTAATCTTCAAGATATTCAGGAGATATAAAATCGAAAAGGTTCCTGGCTCCATCAAGCTCGAGGCTGGTGCTTAACCCTGCCTTCAGCCTCACGGCAAGAGTGTCGCTCCGGTCAACATTCTCTATTTTACGGCTCTTGTAGACTTTTATCTGATCATTCAGCAGTGTTGACGTATAAGGGCTTTTGTAGATCTGCAGAACAGCTTCCGAATAGGTTTGAAGCTCATCCTTCTTTAGAACACCTTCCCGGTAGAAGCCGGTCATCATAACAGGAGAATCACCATAATTGCGTGGTATTGCACGTCTTGCCTTGAGGAGTATCTCCTGCGGGATCTGGTTCCTGATGATTATTTCCGGAATTGATATGTATTCCCTTCTCATTGTAATTGTCATGTCATTTCCGATAGCCTGTTTAACGGGAATTACCCTGCCCACATAGCCCAGGAATGAGACGGAAAGCGTATCATTATATAGATCTTCCGGAATATTAAGGACGAACTCACCGTTACTGTTTGTGACTGTGCCCTTTGGAACACTTCTGAAACCAATTGTTGCAAAGGGGAGGGGATCGCCGGTTTCCTCATCAATGATTTTTCCTGTTGCTGCTCCGGGTCTTCCCTGCGATGTTTCAGCCTTGTATGTCGTTTTTTTTTCGGGCTTCGAGATGACGATATACCTGTCGATGACTGAATAAACCAGCGAATCGTTCATTATTATTCCCGAGAGTATGTTTCGCAATGGAGTGTTGCTGTATTCAAGCTGAACCCTGCGGTCGGCATCAATAAGGCGGCTGTCGTAGGTGAAGTTGTATCCTGTCTGCTTTGAAATTATTTCGAGTGCGTGTCCTGTTTTAACAGAGCCTGATCTGATCGAAAAAGGCGAGTCAAGGATGGTTTCCTGGCATATTGCCTGTTTCTCAGCAAACAGGAATATCAGCACAATGGCCAAAAATCTGGTAATTCTGCCATCGGGTGAATGCATTGCAATGTGAGTTATTTTTCTGAAAGGTGGTAAACATCACCGACCTTTGTGTAACTCAGGTTAAAGCTACGACAAATAAGGAAAATAATTTTATCCTGCGACTCATAATCGATCGGAGAGGTCCACGGGAGATCCTTAATTGACGGATCGTCGGCAACGATGTTCATATTATAGAATTTCTTAAGATCCCTGAAAACGATCTCAAGCTTATCTCCTTTATATTCAAGTTTGCCTGTGTTCCAGGCAAGGTAATTCGGATCCTCGTTGACTGATTTCCCAAGAGTGCCGGAATCTGTTTTCCCGATGAACCCGGGTTCGAGTTCAAGTGATTTGTCATCAGACTTTTCGGAGAGCAGCACCTTGCCTGTTTTCACAAATACTTCCACTTCCGAGTTGCCGTTATCGGTGTTAACGCTGAAGGAGGTTCCGACAACCTGCACCACTGCTTTCCCCGCATCTATGCTGAAAGGTTTCTCTTTGTCGGGGGAAATCTCGAAGAATGCCTCGCCGGTCAGCTTTACTGCTCTTGATTCTTTACCGAAATCCTTACTGTACCTGAGTTGGGAATTTCGGTTGAGGAAGATCCTGCTGCCGTCTGGCAGGTCCACTTGCAGGTTTCTCTGGCTTTCATTGGATGTGACGGCAATCTCGTCCGACAGGATCGCTGGTCGGTTCGTGAAAACTGTTATTGCCCCGATACCGATGAGGATCAGCACAGCTGCAGCGATCCTCATGAAAGAGCTGCTTCTGAAAATAGTCAATGAAGGTTTTTGCCTTTCCCCGAAATCCTCTTCCTGTATCCTGGAATGAACTTTTTTCCATGCTTTATCGACATCGATCTGTTTTTCACTTCCCATATTTCTCAGGTTCTTCCATTGTTTTTCTGTTTCCTTAATTTCATCATTTGCGGAGCCTGTCGAAGGTCCCTCCTTTTCACCTGAGAAGATGGAAGCCAGTTCTTCCCAATCACTATCGCTCAGATTCATATTTTTCATCATTTTCTTCATTTTTCCGATAATTCTTTTCTGAATTCCTTCAGAGCCCGCCCCATATTCGATTCAACAGTTTTTACCGAGACTTTAAGCTTTTCAGCTATTTCAGAATATTTCAACCCTTCAAACCTGTTCATATAAAATATCTGTCCGCAACGTTCCGGCAGCTTCCCGAGTATCTCAGCAACTCTTGCCTGGAGTTCTGCATACTGGAGTATTTCTGCCGGGTTTTCCTGTCCTTCATGCTGCCTCAACGACATCTCCTCAGCATGTTTTTCGACTACCCTGAGGTGCTCAATATAGTGCAGGCACTTGTTATGCACCGATCTGAAGAGATATCCGTTCAATGAACTTTCAATACTTATTTTCTGCCTGTCCTGCCAAAGCCTGTAGAAGAGGTCCTGCACTATCTCCTCAGCTGTATCGTGGTCCTTAATTATGACTTTGGCGTAACGCACCAGCGAAACATAGGAGGATCTGAAAAGCGATTCGAACTGTCCTGCATCACCTTCCCTGATCCTCCTTATCATTTCTGTATCGCCGGTCATTTTATCAACCTATTTATCGTTGGGTGCGATATCGCTGAATTTAACTTTCCTGCTGAGTCTTCTTATTGCTGATTCTATGCTCTGATCCGGTTCTATCACGTTATAGTCGCCCCAGTATTCGGGATCAGCAAAAGCGCTCACTTTTTCGGAAAACACATCTGTATACCTGATCTTTTCCTTTCCTGCAAATTTAATAACTTCCTGGTCAGTACGGTCGGTTACAGCGATTTCCGACATTGTTGTGTAGTAAGTGTTGAAGAGTTTTTTCTTCCAGTTAACCTTGAATCTTACTTCAGCCCTTGAATACTCGAAATGCCATTTGCCATCCTGTTCGCGGTATTTTGTGCGGTATGTGGCTATCTCGGGAGTCACTTCCATTCCAAGCGGTTTCTTCCTGATAAATATTTCGGAAGCCTGGTCCTTGTCAGAGAGGTTAAACCCGAATTCGGCTTCACTTATGGCATATGTTTCCATATCGATGTAGAATGAGCCCATGAAGAGAGGGATATCAACATCGGGTTTCTGCAGGAATTCGATGATATAGTGAGGTTTGCCGTTTATCTCTATTACACCTCCCAGTGAATAGTTGTAATACTGCATTGCATCGCGTGTAAGCACATCCTGTGAATTCTTGGCAAGGTCGAGCTGGAGCACCGTCACAGGACCTCCCTGAAGCTTGAAAAGAACGGTATCCATTTTCTGAACGTCGGAACTCTTCCTGCCCTTGTAGATCCTTGCGCCATCGAAACGGACATCATTTCTGTAGGGAGCCTTGAAGATCTCAACCACTGCTTCACCAATAGAGACGTATGTCCTGTTTTTCCTGATTGTCTCACGGTAAAATGCAGTCATCAGGTTGGGTTCAGACTCATAGTTTTTACCTATGTTGTCAATGGCTTTTTGTACAACCATTACAGGGTCGGTGGGTTTGACGATGATCTCCCTTATCGGGATAGGTGCAGCCTCGAGGGCGATTGTGTTCTTGCCTTCTTTAAGGTCGTCGATTGCAATCACCTTGTTCTTGAAGCCCAGGAAAGACACTTCTATGTTCTTCTGAGCCGTTGGCGGAACGACTTTGAGGGTGAATTCGCCGTCGATGTTTGTAACAATGGCTACGTTTGATTCTTTTACAGCCACCGTTGCAAAAACCAGCGGAGTACCTGTTTCCTTGTCAACAACCTTACCCTTGATGGTAACGTAATCCTGCGGGTCGCTCTTCTCCTTTTTCGGGGAAGTTCCGGCAGATGCAGCCTGAACTGTGAGGCACAGCACCAGGAAAACTGCAATTCCTGTAAATAATCTTAAATTTTTCATGGCAATGAATTATTTGAGTTAATGAGTGAATTTTTGGTTTACAGTACTGTTCTGTTTTCGGATGTAAGACCAGCAGGAGGGGGTTATACCCTATTGATATGGAAGGAATAATTGGTAAACCAGGCTGCTGTCATGGTATAAATTTAAAATTACCTTTACATTTTTGACAGAAATTGGTACAACCATCCAAATATCTTAATTCTCTCAGATCAGGTTACTCATTCATAATCAGTGCAGTAACACATTATCCGTTTATCTCCGGCATGCCTCCCGCCATCGGTATTGAGCTTACAAATCACTGCAATCTGAAATGCCCTGAATGTCCGTCAGGTGCAGGCACAATGAGTCGGGAGAGAGGCTTCATGGATTACAGGCTGTTCAGGAAAACAGTAAGCGAGCTGAAACCTTACCTGTACAACGCAAACCTGTATTTCCAGGGGGAGCCCATGATGCATCCTGCCTTCTTCGACTTTCTCGGTTATGCAGCAGGAACCCCCACAACAGTTTCCACAAACGGCCATTTCCTCTCTCAGGAAAACTGCCGAAGGCTCGCGGAATCACGATTGTCCAGGCTTATAATTTCACTCGACGGACTCGATCAGGCTACATATTCGTCTTACCGGAAAAACGGCAATATCGAAAAGGTGCTGCAGGGAATTAAAGATGTATCCGAAGCAGTCAGAAAAGCCTCTTCAAAAATGAAGGTCGAAGTACAGGTGCTTGTCAATAGGAATAATGAGAGCCAGATTGCAGAAATTAAGGAATTTATAATTAGTTCAGGCGGCCGTCCCGTTCTCAAATCGATGCAGATTTATGAAGGTTCTGATTATTACGGCTGGATGCCTGCAGATAAAAAATTCAGCAGGTATTATCTTAACGATGGCAACTACCTTGTCAGAAGCTCATTACCACGCAGGTGCCTGAGACTATGGTTCAACCCGGTTGTAACTTGGGATGGAAGGGTTATCCCTTGCTGTTTCGACAAGGATGCAGATCATGTTATGGGCAACCTCGCAGATGAGTCATTCCGGGAGATCTGGCGAGGTGAGAAATTCAAAGATTTCAGGAAGA
>JBLNAO010000361.1:0-10529 GCA_050259395.1 Chloroflexota bacterium | reverse complement strand
GGCAAAGGCAGATCCAGATCGAGTCAACACAGTTCGACCTGATACAAACCAAGGGACTGAATGAATTCAGGGGCAGCCTGGGTGTGACAGTGGGATTGTTCGGCGACAATGAAAAATTCAGAGATGTTTATGATAGTCCAACCGACAATGAGACTGTTGCATTATCGCTTACTATACCGCTGTGGGACTGGGGAGAAAGGAAATCGAGGATCAAGGCCACTGAAGCGAATATCCAGTCCGCCAACGTGTCACTTGAAGAGCAGAATAATACTATAATCCTCGACATCAGGAAGGTTTACCGGAACCTCCTGAACCTGCGTAACCAGATCGAGACCTCCAGGCAATCGGTGACAAATGCACAGCTTACGTATGATCTGAACCTCGAGAAGTACCGCAACGGCGATCTCACCGGGATGGATCTGAACCTCGTTCAGAATCAGCTTTCAGAGAAACAGCTTGCATATACCAATGCACTTATCTCATACAAGCTGGAGCTGCTCAATCTCAAGATCCAGACTTTATATGACTTCGAGAAAAAACAGCCGGTCACACCTGTCAAAACCCTTCAATCCAATTAAACATGCATTCAAAATATTTCACCATGAAAAAGATCCTTTCAATAGTTGCAGTTGCGCTTCTTGCGGCTGCAGGCTGCAGAAACCAGGACCAGAACCTCAATGCCGACGTTGAAATTCCCGTTTCCGCTGAAGAAATAAAGCTGAAATCAATCGAAGAATTCATAAACACCACAGGTACGGCTTATCCGAAAGGAGATATTCTTCTGAAATCGAAGATAATGGCTCTCTACAATCTGGGGAGAAACCCGCGCACCGGGAGGCTCTGGCAACTTGGCGACAGGATTATGGCAGGAGAAATTATCGCCAGCCTCGACGACAAAGAATATGTCAATTCGCTGAAGCTTGAAACCAACCAGCTGAACCTCGAACTTTCGGAAACCGAGCTCAAAAAACAGGAATCATTGTACGAAAAAGGCGGGGTTACGTTGAAAGACCTTAAGACTGCAGGCATCAATTATGAGAACGCAAAGACAACACTCGAGAATTCGAAGCTGCAGATGGAGAAAACAAGGATCGTCTCGCCGATCGATGGAGTAATTGTCGATCTGCCTTATTATACCCAGGGAACGCAGATTGAAACAGGATCGACCATTGCCAAGGTGATGGATTATAAAGTTATGTACATGGAAGTTCAGCTTCCTGAGAAATACATCGGGGTAATCAAACCAGGCCAGGTTGCCAAACTGACAAACTACACCATTCCCGAAGACACAATCATCGGACGCATAACTCAGCTCTCCCCGGCGATAGATGCCAATTCACGCACTTTTAAGGGGAACATTACAATAGAAAACCCTGACCTGCTGCTGCGTCCCGGTATGTTTGTCAAGGCCGACATAGTTACCAATCACAAAGATTCTGTGATTGTGATACCAAAAAGCGTTATCCTCTCGAGGCAGAAAGGGAAAACGGTGTTCATTGTCGACAGGGCTGTTGCAGCTGAAAGGATAATTGAAACGGGACTTGAAAATTTAACCGAGGTCGAGGTTTTGAGAGGACTCGAGAAAAATGACCGCCTGGTGACAAGCGGCTTTGAAACTCTCAGCAACAGGTCTAAAGTTAAAATCATCAAATAGCTGACATGAACAGGATAGCCCAATTTGCGGTAAGATATCCGGTCACGGTGCTGATGCTGGTCCTGGGGATAGTGCTGCTTGGCTTTATCTCTTTCGGAAAGCTGGGTACCGACCTCTTCCCCGACCTTAACAATCCGAAGATCTACATAGAACTCAAGGCAGGCGAAAAACCTCCCGAAGAGATTGAGAAAAACTATGTGGACCAGATAGAATCACTGGCCATGCGGCAGAGCGATGTGGTTGACGTATCATCTGTTTCTCGTGCAGGCGCAGCAACAATTACGGTTGAATACGACTGGAACAAGGATATGGATGAGGCATTCCTCGACCTTCAGAAGGAGCTGAACTCATTCAGTCAGAATTCCGATCTTGAAGATTTTACAATTTCGCAGTACGACCCGAATGCAGAACCTGTAATGATCGTGGGGTTAAGGAATCCCTCCATGTCAAACCTCGATGAAGTAAGGAAAGTTGCCGAGAACTATATAAGAAATGAGCTTGTAAGGATTGAAGGAGTTGCAGATGTCAAACTATCGGGAGTCGACGAGAGTGAAGTTGTAATTGAAACCAACAAGTATATCCTTGAATCATACGGACTTACAACTGATGCAATTTCCACGCAGATCAACAATTATAACCGGAACGTTTCCGGCGGGTCGATTGTCGACATGGGACTCAAGTACACTGTTAAAGGTGTAAGTGTGCTTGAAGACCTTAACGATCTTGAGAATATTGTCGTAGGTTTCAGGCAACAGACTTCCGGTGAAGTTTCCCCTGCATCGGCAGCAAATCAGGAAATTCCACAGTCAGGGTCCCAGGCATCTGACATTGCGGGCAAGGTGCCGGTCTATCTCAGGGACATTTCAACAATAAAGTTCGAGAACAAGGATCCGGAGAATATCGTAACGATAAACGGCGAACGGTGTATTGGTTTGCTGATTTACAAAGAACCAAAATTTAACACTGTTGATGCAGTGAAAAGTCTGCAGACGGCAATAGCTTCCCTGGAAAAAGCGCTTCCTGGTTATGAATTCATAGAAGTGCAGGATCAGGGCAGGTATATCGATAATGCAATCGGAGAAGTAAAAAATTCACTGCTTGTCGGTATCCTCCTTTCCGTATTCGTGCTGTATGTTTTCCTCAGGCGGATTGGCACCACACTTGTAATCAGCGTCGCGATTCCTGTATCGATTATCGCCACCTTCAACCTGATGTACTTCAACCACCTGACGCTTAATATAATGACTCTCGGCGGGCTTGCGCTTGGCGCCGGGATGCTTGTTGACAATGCGATTGTGGTGCTTGAGAATATAACCAGGTTGCGAGAGGAGGGCTTTCCGCTTAAGGAAGCTGTCATTCGCGGCACCGGTGAAGTGGGCGCTGCAATAACAGCCACAACCGTTACCACCGTAGTTGTCTTCCTTCCGATAATATATCTTCACGGGGCTTCCGGGGAGCTTTTCAAGGACCAGGCTATTACAGTAACCTTTGCCCTCATGTCATCGCTTGTTGTTGCAATGCTGGTTATCCCAATGCTTGTCTCAACACTGTTTCCCGATAAAGATAAAGCAGGAGTCACCAGGGCTGCACCGCTTCAGTTCAAATGGTACAAGGGTACTCTTGAAAAGATAATTGATAAAAGGAAGCTGGTGCTAATTATCTCCCTTGTTTTCGTATCAGTTTCGGGCCTTATGATTCCACAGCTTGGCAGCGAATTCATGCCACGATCGGAATCTGCTGAATTCACCATAGATCTAAAACTTTCAGAAGGAACCGATCTTTTGAGGACAGCAAGCATCGCTTCAAAATCCGAAACTGTAATCCGGGAGCTCCTCGGCGACAAGGTTAGCATGATCTACTGTCATTCAGGCATGAACAACACTTCCAGCCTGGCCCAGACTATTGACCGGAAGGGCGAGAACACAGCATCAATAAAGGTTATACTTAAGCCGGAATTTGCGGGTGAAACGGAAAAATCCATAACTATGATCAGCAACTATCTGAGCAGTGTGCCTGACATTGAAATAAGCTTTAAAAGGGAAGAATCCGCACTGCAGTCTTCTCTTGGCACAAGCGCTGCTCCTTTTGCACTGGAAATTTCCGGCAAGGATTACAACGAACTGGAGAGGATTCTCAATGAATCAAAAACCATCCTGGCTCAAAACCAGGATCTCTACAACATAACAACCTCGATGGATGAGGGAACGCCGGAAATAGAAGTGGCAATCGACAGGTTCAAGACAAGCTATTATAATGTCACGGTCACAAATATTATAAACCAGGTTAAGGGGTACCTCGAGGGATCACCCGCCGGAAGCTTTGAAAATGACGGCGAGCTGAAAGATGTTACAATCAAGCTTGGCAAAATATCAGTAAAACAGCTTAACGACCTTATGATCAATGCCGGCAGCGTTAAGGTGCCCCTAAGCGAGGTTTCCATGATTAAATCTGTCGTAAGCCCCAGGGAGATAACCCGCAGAAATCAGGCAAGGACATGTTATATATACGCCAGTGTCGGCGACGGGCTTGCCCTTGACAAAGTGATTAAAAAGGCATCGGCATCATTGAGCGGAATTATCCTCCCGGTCGATTATAAAATGGAATTTACGGGGGAAGAGCTGAAGAGGAAGGAATCAATGAAAAATCTCACTTTTGCGCTTATTCTTTCGCTCATACTGGTTTTCATGGTTCTGGCAGCTGAATTCGAGTCGGTGATTCAGCCTTTTGTCGTAATGCTTACAATACCTATGGCAGGTGTGGGAACCATATTCGCATTTTTCATACTTGGAATGTCGCTGAACATGATGGCCTACATAGGTATAATAATGCTTGGAGGTATTGCAGTAGACAATGCGATCCTCCTTATCGACCGGATCAACCAGTTGCGTGAAAGCGGAATGAAAAAGAAGGAGGCGATAGCACTTGCCGGATCACAGAGAATAAGACCAATCCTGATGACAAGCCTTACAACAATACTGGCATTGGTTCCCCTAACAATCGGTATTGGCGAAAGCGCTTCCCTGAGGGCGCCCATGGCAGTTGCGGTTATCGGCGGAATGGTTTCATCCACACTGATGACACTTGTTGTGATTCCATGTGTTTACTGGGTCTTTGATAACTTCAGCAACAGGTTTTCTGATTCGGGTAAGAATATTCAGCCACCATCATTATTGAGTTAGAATGAACTTCATCTTAAACCGGCGCGTCCTCATCAGCATGCTCTTCATAGCCATGACGATGCTGGGATATGTATCGTATCAGAGGCTCTCTGTTGAACTTTTTCCGAATGCCCAGCTTCCTGCCCTGATTGTACAGGTCGGGACACCCTTGGAAGTCGATCCATCTTATATTGAGAACCAGGCCATCATACCCATTGAGGGAGCGGTAGGGACCCTCGAGGGGATTGAAAAAATTGAATCCAACATAACTTCACGTTATGGAACCATTACAATTTATTATAACCAGAACGCTGATCTGAAGTATGCAAACCTGAAGCTCCAGGAAAAAATAGATATAGTGAAATCGTCCATCCCAGAGACTTTCATGATCAATGTGATAAAGATCGATCTCGAGCAGCTTACCAACCAGTTCATGGAACTCCAGGTGAGAGGGGAAGGCGGCATTGACAGGATAAGAAACATCGCCGACAGGGAAATCAAACCGGAACTGGAAAATATCGACGGTATCGCAGGCGTCCAGGTGTATGGAGGACAGGAGAATTCAATCGAGATAAGGCTTAACAAAGCAGCATGCGAAGCTAATAAAATCACGATCAGGGAAATTCAGATGCTGCTCAGTAACAACAGGGCAAACAGGACTTTTGCCGGGAAAGTGATCGATGGCACAAACGAGCTTTTTGTCAATGTAACGTCCGAATACACCGACGTCAAAGAGATCGGGAACATGATTGTCAGGCAATCGGGACCTGTTCTGCTTAGAGATGTAGCCGACATCTATTTCGGTGTAAAGGAAAGAAGCTCTTTCAGCAGGGTTAACGGACTGGATGCAGTGACTATCACCCTTGTGAATGACAACCAGGCCAATCTTATCGATCTCTCGCATGATGCCCTCGATGAAATAGCTTCACTGAATGCATCCCTAAGCGGCTCCGGTGTTGAGATTGCTGTTCAGAACAACAACGCCGAGCTGATGGAGAGGAATATAAAAGAGATAATCAACCTCGCTATTACAGGCGGTATTCTTGCAGTTATGATCCTTTGGATCTTCCTGAGGAACATGAGGCTCGTGACCATCATTGCCGTATCAATCCCTATATCGGTCTATACTGCATTCAATTTCTTCTATGCCGCCGACATATCAATAAACAGCCTTACCCTCGTGGGAATGGCTCTTGCAATTGGCATGCTGGTTGACAACTCTGTAGTTGTGCTGGAAAACATCTATAGGCTTGCCGGACAGGGAAAGGATCCTGAAATAGCTGTGAAACAAGGCACAACAGAAGTATGGAGATCGATTTTTGCCTCCACCGTCACGACACTTATCGTATTTCTTCCTTTTATATTCTCTGACAACTTCATGGTGAAGATCATCGGCAAGAACATCGGTGTTTCAATAATTTCCACATTGACTGTCTCCCTTCTGGTTGCCTTGATGATAATACCCATGGCAACTTATTACATCCTCACCAGAACGAAAGGCGGGCAGTCGCAGATCTTCAAGAAGCTTTCAATCCACAACAGGCTGATACAGGGATACCATCTTGTGCTGAAATCGTGCATGAGACATCCTGCAACAACAATCATAGGAACGCTTGTAGTCTTCTTCGCTGCTTTGCTGATAAGCATCGGGTTGAGCATCAATTCCCAGGAAGATGTTCAGACGCCCAGTTTCCGCCTGTCAGTTACAATGCCCGGGGGGTCGACGCTTGACAAAACAGATGCTGTCGTCGCTGAAATAGAGTCCAGGCTGGCTTCATTGCCTGAGAAACAGGATGTTGTAAGCCGCATCGAGGAGGAGAGAGCCATTGTGACGATCAATCTTCCCAAGGATTGGGATGACAAGAGCGATCGCACTCTTCCTGAAATAAAAAACGACATTTCCCAAAGGACAAAAAACTTTACATCTGCAGAGGTAAAGATGGATGAGCTGTCCGCCGGGGGAGGATTCACCTCTGAGGGAGGCGGTGGTGAGAGCTTCAACCCGGGAGGAGACTTCATGAATCTCCTTGGGATAGGAAGTGAAAGGGAGAGCATAATCATTAAAGGTGAGGATTTCGATCAGATGAAAGATCTCGGTGATGATATAATGTCTTACCTGGATGATCTTACCACAATCAGCAATAACGGCATGAACGTGCAGGACAACAAACCTGAGGTAAGACTGTTGTTCGACATGGATTATCTTGGCAGGAACAACTTCACCCTGAACGATCTTTCATCGGCTCTTTCAACCTTCGGAAGAGAATATTCGTCAGGGGCAACATTCATGCAGGGCAATGAAAGCTATGACATCATCATTAAATATGCAGATGAAGATTCGATAGCTTCACAACGCGACAAGACGATCGATGACCTGAGAGGCCTTGAAGTTGCATCATCGGGAGGAACACTTATGGAGATGCAGGAGCTCGCCGATATAGTTTTCACATCAGGGAGAGGCAACATACACAGGGAGAACCAGGAAAAAAGGATAACTGTCACTTACGATTTCAACCAGGAGATAAAAAAATCAAAGGATCTGCTTGAGGGAGCAAGATCGGAGATACAATCGATCGTGAATGGTCTTAATATTCCGGCAGGGATTGCCGTGGAAGTAGTTCAGGAAACCAATCAGCTAAAAGATTTCTACTATCTCATTGGCATTGCATTCCTGCTCATCTACATGATCCTGGCGGCGGTTTTTGAATCGCTTGCCACACCGGTGGTGCTCATGTTCAGCATCCCCCTGGCTGCCCTGGGTTCCCTGGTAGCATTGATACTTACCGGGAATTCACTGCTGAATGCCAATACGCTCACCGGTTTCCTGATCCTTCTTGGTGTGGTGGTGAACAACGGTATCATACTGATCGATTACACCAACATACTCCGGAAACGGGGTAACAGGGCGCACAGGGCGCTGATGACTGCCGGAGTGTCGAGGCTCAGACCTATTCTTATCACAGCCTCTACCACTGTGATTGCAATGTTCCCTCTTGCAATGGGCACATCAGAGTACGTCTCGGTTATCGGGGCATCATTTGCGATCACCGTGATAGGCGGGCTCACTCTCAGCACCCTGCTTACGCTGGTTTTTATCCCGACCTTTTACACAGGTCTCGAAAATGCCCTTCAATGGTTTAATTCATTGAAATTATCGAACAAGCTCATTCAGCTTGCTATTTTCCTTACTGTTATATTCCTAATATACAATAATATAGATGGGTTCCTGTGGAGGCTCATAACATCCATGCTCGCTGTTATCCTTATACCGGCCTCAACATGGTTTGTAATGAACAGTCTGAGGAAGGCGCGCGAAACTGTCATTGCACCGGGAGAAAATATCCATATCAGGGTGCAAAGCCTGGTAAAAATATATGAACGGGAAAACAGGTGGAGGAGAGAATGGAATGCAGGGGCAAGAATCAGGAAGAGACTCGGACTCACAAAGGAATACCGATCCTGGAAGGACCTTTCGGAAATCGGATGGCAGATCCCTCTTCTTGGTTTCATGGTCTATTACACTTATTTCTATCTCGACAAGGGTTTCTGGATATTCATTTTCAGTTTAGCAACCTGGTTTTTCCTCTCAGCCGTCTGGAGCCCGGTCATGGAGCTAATCTCAAACCTGAATGCTGAAAAGCCCTCCAGGCTGCGCAGCTTCATTATGAAAGCTGCCGACCTGTCTGTTTTCTGGCTTATTCCACTTGCAAATCTCATCTGGTTCCAGCTTAAATGGGAAAACCTTGTTGTGGTTCTTATACTGGGACTTCTCTGGTTCACGGGGTTGTTCATCTACAAAACCGGTCAGAAGCTAAGCAGGGAGAATATTGATATTTACAGGCTCGAAGGCAGGTTCAGGGGATTAAGGAAAAACGTTTATAAGATAGTTGCCATGGTGCCGCTCATCGGAAAGAAGAAGAAGCCCTTCAAGGCTCTGAGCTGCGTATCCCTGGAAATAGGTAATGGGATGTTCGGCCTCCTGGGGCCGAATGGTGCAGGCAAGACAACGCTGATGAGAATAATCTGCGGAATTCTCGAGCAGAGCTATGGCAAGGTGTGGATCAACGGACTCGACACGCTAGAAAAAAGGGAGGAGCTGCAGGGACTTATCGGGTACCTTCCGCAGGAGTTCGGAAGCTACGAAAACATGACAGCCCACGATTACCTTCATTACCAGGCAATGCTGAAGAATATCACCGACGAAAAAATAAGGGAGGAAAGAGTGACTTACGTTCTTAAGGCTGTTCACATGGAAGAAAGAAGATTTGAAAAAATCGGATCTTATTCAGGCGGCATGAAACAGAGAATGGGCATCGCACTGATACTTCTTCATCTCCCGAGAATACTTGTTGTGGATGAGCCCACAGCAGGGCTTGACCCGCGCGAACGAATCAGGTTCAGGAACCTCCTTGTTGAGCTCAGCCGCGAACGCGTCGTAATATTCTCGACACACATTATTGAAGATATCTCAAGTTCATGTAACCAGGTTGCAGTTCTTAACAAAGGAAAGCTGAGATACTTCGGAAAACCGATAGAGATGACCCGGGAAGCAGCTGGTCACGTATGGCAGTTCAGCATTCCTGCCGACCAGTTCCATGATTTTGTGAACAATCATCTTGTGGTGCATCATATGTCGGAAGGAAACAAGGTGAGAGTGAGGGTAATTTCTGAATCATCACCCTGGGATGGTGCGGTCGGCGTAACGCCTAACCTCGAGGATGCATACCTGTGGTTGCTCAGAAGGAAAGATTATGCGGAAAACAACATAAAACACGAAAGATGAAATCCGGCAAAATCAAAAATACCGCCATCCTGATTTACAAAATGATAATATATAATCTCAGGATAATCTTCGCCAACAAATTCGTCTGGTTTCTAACCGGCTCGATACTTTTCTGGATGGGACTATCTGTGATCTATGTCTTTTCAAACGATGTATCAAGGATGAGAGACCTCTATTATGTTTTCCTCATCTCCGGACTGCTGATAATATTCTATCCGGCTGTCTTCGGTATCCAGAACGACCAGGATGCCAGAACCATTGAAATCCTTTTCGGCATTCCTGATTACAGGTACAAGGTGTGGCTTGTAAGGATCGTGCTCATATTTGCCATCGCGTTCCTTATCATGATGGTATTCACACTCCTCTCATCAATTCTTATTGTCAGGTTCCGCTTCATGAACATGACTGCCCAGATTATGGCGCCCGTCATTTTCCTTGGAGTGATGGCTTTCGCTCTTTCTACGGTTATAAGGAACGGGAATGGCACGGCGGTCGTTATGATCATCATTGGAATGATCTTCATGATCATGAGCGATCCTCTCAGGAAAAGCCAGTGGAACATATTCATGAACCCATATGAATCTCCTTTCGATGTGAATGAAGCCTCATGGGCGATAATCATTGCGAAGAACCGGATCATACTGGTAGTCGGGTCGGTGCTCTTCCTCCTTATGGCGCTTTTCAATCTGCAGAAGAGGGAGAAGTTTATGTAGGGATGAGGGATGAGGCGTGAGGGGTGAGGCGTGAGGTGTGAGGCGTGAGGACTGAGGCGTGAGGGGTGAGGTGTGAGGGGTGAGGCGTGAGGGGTGAGGTGTGAGGCATGAGGTGTGAGGTGTGAGGCGTGAGACGTGAGGGTGAAAAAAGAAAATTTGGATTAGAGATTTAATATTTTACGCGAAATGGGTGTAAAAAGTTTTAAAGAATTAATCGTCTA